>NZ_BAAHXE010000003.1:0-96910 GCF_054657095.1 Hydrogenophilus islandicus
TTGCCGGCGACTTTTGCCGCTTTTTCGCCTTTTCCCGTCGACCGATTGGGCGATAATGGTTATGAGCTGAGAAGGGGACAGAGATCATGGCCGAAGCAACCGTCGAGATGGGGTTGAACCCCTCGGGCAACAGCGAACGGGACGCGACCACCACCGACCGGGCAGCCCAAAGGGCACCGTGGCAAGCGTTCACTGACCGGATCGCCGGCTGGAGTCCGCAGCAGAAGCTCGCGGCGGGTGCTGCGCTCGCGTTGGCGATCGCGATGCTCATTGGCGTCTGGCTCTGGTCGAAACCGGCGAACCAGGGCGTCCTCTTTTCCAATCTGGATCCCCAAGACGGCGGGGCGATTGTCGAGCAGCTCAAACAGCAAAAGATCCCCTTTGAACTGGCGCAAGGGGGGAGCACGATTCTGGTCCCGGCGAACCAAGTGCATGAGCTGCGGTTGCGCTTTGCCGCGCAGGGGCTCCCCAAAGGGGGTACGGTCGGCTTTGAGCTCCTCGACAATCAAAAATTGGGGATCACCCAATTTGCCGAGCAGATCAACTACCAGCGGGCGCTCGAAGGGGAGCTCGCGCGCTCGATCACGACCCTTGCGGCGGTGGCGCAAGCGCGCGTCCATCTGGCGATCCCGAAGCGGACGAGCTTTTTGCGCGACCAACAGAAACCGACCGCGTCGGTGGTCCTCCACCTCCGCCCCGGGCGGCTCCTCGACGAGACGCAAATCGCCGGCATCCGCCACCTAGTCGCCTCGAGCGTCCCCAACATGGACCCGGCTGACGTCTCGATCGTCGACCAGAACGGCAAACTCCTCACCCTGCAGCCCGACCCCTTTGCCCAGACGTTGAGCGCGAAACAGCTCGCCTACCGTCATGAGTTGGAGAGCCGCTACCGTGAGCGGGTCGAGTCGCTCCTTGCCCCCGTCGTCGGCAAACCCAACTTCCGCGCCGAGGTGTCGCTCGAGATCGATTTCGACCGCATCGAACGGACCGCCGAGAGCTATCGCCCGAACCCCACCCCCAACCAGGCGATCCGCAGCCAGGAGATTCACGAAAAGTTCGGTGGCGAAGCGCTTCCCCAAGGGGTTCCCGGAGCACTCACCAACCAGCCGCCCGTACCGGCCACCGCGCCGATTACCAACCCAGAGGTGCCGCCCACAGGGAGCGCAAACACCCTGCAGCGCGAGCGGTCGGCGACGATCAATTATGAACTCGACCGCACCATTGAACACGTCCAGAAAGCGCAGGGGGCGATCAAAAAACTTGCGGTCGCGGTGGTGGTCAACCAGAAGCGGGAGAAGACCAAAGAGGGGGAGGTAGTCATCCCCTCAGACGCCGAACTGCAACAGCTTGAGCTCTTGGTGAAGAGCGCGTTGGGGTTCGACCCCAACCGCGGTGATACCATTACGGTGCGCGGTGTCCTCTTCTCTGACGTTCCCGATACGCCGCAGCGGAGCTGGTGGCAGAAACTCCTTGAAGACCCCGATATGGTCGAAATTTTGCGCGAACTCTTGCGCTTCCTCACCATCGTCATCGCGCTCACGCTGATCTACTTCGGCGTGATCCGACCCCTCTTGCGCGCCGTCACGCCGCCGAAGGAAGAAAAAGCGGGTAGCAGCGGCGGCGGTGAAGGCGAAGCGGCGAGCGAACGAGCAACCTCCCCCGCAGGAGCAGAGTGGCCTGGTGAAGGGGGTGGTGCTGCCGGAGCGGAACCTCTTGGCGGCGAAGCGTCGCCGGACGCTCTGCTCCACCTCTCCCATCTGACGCCAGCCGACCCCTTCGAAGAGAAACTGGCAACGCTCCGTGAGCTGACGCAGACCAATCCGAAACTGATGGCCAACCTCATCAAAGAGTGGATCGAAGCCGGAGGGAAGAATAAATGAGCAGCAAGGATAACCCGGCGATCGAAAAGGCAGCGACGCTCCTCGTGACGCTTGGCCCCGCTGAGGCGGCGGCAGTGCTCAAGCATCTTGGGCCGAGGGAGGTGCAGACGCTGGGGATGGCGATGGCCACGCTTCCCCCCAAACCGCGGGAGGAGGTCGAGGCGCTTCTCGATGAGGCGATCGAGCACTTCAAAAAGGGGGCGCCGATCGAACCCGACCCCGAGCAGATCCGTCAGATGCTCACCCAAGCGCTCGGCGACGACAAGGCGAGCCACATCATCGGCAAAATCCTCCAAGGGTCGGACACCGGCGCGATCGAGAGCCTCAAATGGCTCGACCCCGGTACCGCGGCCGATCTCATCAAGAACGAGCACCCCCAAATCATTGCCACGATCCTCGTCCACCTCGACTACGATTTTGCTGGCGAGATCCTCAAACGCTTCCCGGAGCGGCTGCGCAACGACGTGATCCTGCGCATCGCGACTCTCGAGGGGGTGCAACCGCAGGCGCTCAAGGAGCTCAACGAAGCGCTCTCCGAGCTGCTTGCCAACGCCTCGTCGAGCGCCAAAGGGAAGGCCGCTGGCGGGGTGCGCCACGTGGCCGAAATTCTCAACTTTGTCGGCGCGCAGATCGAAACCGAAGTGCTCGACGCGGTGCGCGAATATGACCCCGACCTCGCGCAGCGGATCATGGACGAGATGTTCGTCTTCGATAACCTCCTTGAGATGGACGACCGCAGCATCCAGACGCTCCTCCGGGAAGTGGCGAACGACCAACTGGTGCTTGCCCTCAAAGGGGCATCGCCCGAGCTGCGGGAAAAGATCTTCAAAAACATGTCGCAGCGTGCCGCCGAGATGTTGCGCGAAGACCTCGAGAGCCGTGGCCCGGTCCGCGTCTCCGAAGTGGAAGCGGCACAGAAGGAGATCCTCAAGGTGGTTCGCCGCCTTGCCGAAGAGGGGCAGATCATGCTCCCGAGCAAAGGGGGCGAGGAAGGGTTCCTCTAACCGATCATGCCGATCGAACGCCACCAAGCAAGCGGCCTCTACCCGCCGCTTCCCCTCCCCTCCTTCGACGAGAGCGGACGGCCCCGCCGCACCCCCTCTCCCCTCGCGCCCTCGGTCGACGCCGACGATTCTGCCGAACCCCGCCTCCCCTCAGCGCGCGACGTGGCACAGATCATCGAGACGGCGCGGCAAGAGGGGTACGACGAAGGGTATCGCACCGGCTACGCCGAAGGAAAAGCCGAAGGATACCAGGCTGGCTTCACCGCGGGGCACGCCGAAGGGTACACCCAAGGGGAGCGCGAAGGGCGTCAAGCGGGCGAAGCCCAAGGCCATGCCGACGGTTTTGCGGCAGGGCAGCGCGAAGGAGTTGAGCAAGCGAAGGCCGAATGGGGCCCGCGCTGGGCCGAACAGTGTGATGCGCTCAACCGCCTCGTCAGTGAGATCGCCACGGCGTGGCAGCAGATGCCGCAGAAACTCGCCGAGCCGATTGCAACGCTCGCGATCGAGATTGCTCGTTCTGTCCTTCAAGAAGAACTCAAAACCCATCCCGAGACGGTGGTCGCCCTGGCGCAAAAGACGCTTGCGAGTGAAACCCGCCGCCCAGTGACAGTGAAACTCCACCCCGACGACCTCACCCTTGTGCGCGACGCCATTGGCGAACCGGAAGGAATCCGGTGGCAAGCAGATCCAGAACTCACGCGCGGGTCAGTCTGGATGGAAGGGGAGTCCTTCTTGGTCGACGCCACACTCCCCAACCGTTGGCGACGCATCGTCTCGCGAATCAACCCCGCCGCAGCCACGTGGGCAATTGGCGATGACGAACCCCGTTGACCCTGCCGAGCCGCTCGCGCAACTTCTTGCGCTCCTCACCGACGAGGTGCGCGCCACCTCGCCGATCCTCTCCGCGGGGCGACTCACCCGCGCGAGTGGCCTTGTCCTCGAGGCCGAGGGGATCCGGCTACCGGTTGGCGCCACCTGCCGCATCGCCCTTGCCGACAACGCCCACGCCGAGGCCGAGGTGGTGGGGTTTCACGATTCGACCCTCTACCTGATGCCCACCGAACCGCTCTACGGCGCGATGCCAGGCGCGGCGGTCTTTCCCGCTGACCCCCCGCCGCTCTCGTTACGCCTCGACCGCTCGCTCCACCCCAACCGCCGGCAGACCGACCGGGCCAAACACCTCCCGGTGGGACGAGGGCTCATCGGACGGGTCGTCGACGGCAACGGCCGGCCGCTCGACCATCACGGGCCGCTCACCCATATCGCCCCGCGCTCCCTGGCGGCGCGGCCGATCAACCCGCTTGAGCGCACCCCGATCACCCAGCCGATCGACGTCGGGATCCGCGCGATCGACGGGCTGCTTACCGTCGGGTGTGGCCAGCGTATCGGCCTTTTTGCCGGCACAGGGGTGGGCAAATCGGTCCTGTTGGGGATGATGGCGCGCTACACCGACGCCGACGTCGTCGTCGTCGCGCTGATCGGCGAGCGGGGCCGGGAAGTGCGCGAATTCATCGACGACATCCTCGGCCCCGAGGGGCTCGCGCGCGCCGTCGTCGTCGCCGCGCCAGCAGACGCCAACCCGCTCCTTCGCCTCCAAGGAGCGATCTACGCCACCACGATCGCCGAGTCCTTCCGCGACGAGGGGCTCAAGGTGCTGCTGATCATGGATTCGCTGACCCGCTTTGCAATGGCGCAACGGGAGATCGCCCTTTCGATCGGCGAACCTCCGGTGACCAAAGGGTATCCGGCGTCGGTCTTCGCCCGTCTTCCCGCGCTGGTCGAGCGGGCGGGTCAAGGGCGCGAAGGAGAGGGTTCGATCACTGCGTTTTACACGGTGCTCACCGAAGGGGACGACCTGCAAGACCCGGTTGCCGACGCTGCGCGCGGGATTCTCGACGGCCATATTGTGCTTGCCCGCGAACTCGCCGACGAAGGGCACTACCCGGCGATCGCGATCGATCAATCGATCTCGCGCACGATGCCGCAAGTGGTCACCCCCGAACACCTGAAACTCGCCACCCGCTTCAAACGACTCTGGGCGCGGTACCGCAACGCGCGCGATCTCCTTGCAGTGGGTGCCTACCAAAAAGGAAACGACCCGGAACTCGACGAGGCGATCGCCCGTCAGCCGGCGATGGCTCGCTACCTCCAGCAAGGGATGCGCGAACGCGCCTCGTTGAGCGAAGCCCTGGAACGACTCGCTGAGGTGCTGCAATGACCCGGCGCGAAACACTCGTCACCGTTCGCGAACTGATCGCTGAAGCAGAAAAAGAGGCAGCCCAGCAGTTCGGGGCCGCGACTCAGGCGGTTGAAGCAGCGAAGGCCAAAGAGGAGATGCTGAGGACATTTCGCGAGGAGTATCGCGAACGCTACCGTAGCGCCTTAGAACGCGGCGAGCCCTTCGCGGTTCTAGCGAACCTCCGTGACTTTCTCGCTCGCTTGGATGAGGCGATTACTGTCCAAAGCGAGCTCGTCCGCGAAGCGCAAGAGCGGCAAGATGCCGCCCGTGCCGAATGGCACGCAACGATGGGACGCCGCAAAGCGTTCGACCTGCTCCTCGAGCGGCAAGCGGCGGCAACCAAACAGCGAGAGGAGAAAATGGCACAAAAATTGCTCGATGAATGGGCAAATCGACGTGTGCACCGAAACCCTGACGATGGAGGAGCCTTCTCATGACCGTCACACTCCCTCTCCCTGCATCCCTTGAGCCTTCGAGCGCGCGGGCCAACGCGGGCAGCCTCGCCGGAGCCACTGATGTCGCAGTAGCCTCCCCCGGGAGCGTCCGGTCGATCTTTGCCCAACTCCTGCACCGTTCGCAAGGGGGTCATGACTCCGCGTCTGCTTCTCCCACTGCAACTTCCCAGCCAGGGCAAGAAAATGAGCCGCCTGACGCGCAAGCGCTCGCCCAGATGCTCGCTCAGTGGCTCCTGCAGTGGATCGCCAAACAGCCCGCCCCCGCGGCACCCCCACAGGGAGAGGCGAGCGCTGCCGCAGTAACCGCTGCCGGCAACAATACCGCGACGGCCAATCTTGCCGACCTCCTCACCTCATCGGCTGCACAACCCCTGGCCGATCGACTGCCCCTCATCAACAAGGAGGAGCTCGCGCACCTTCTTGCCGCGGACAACACAATGGAACCCGGGGCGCTCACCACCGCTCTCGCGCAAATGTTCCAACAAAACCCCGCGCTCGCCTCTAAACTCCAGGCCCTCCTCGCCGGGCAGAGTAGCGCCACCACCCTTCAGCTCCCCTCGAGCCAAGGTTGGCGGGAGGCGGCGGCGCTCCTGACGTCGCTGCAAAACGACGCCCAACCCCCTGCGCAACCCTCGCCATTCCCCAATGGCCTCCCTGCCCCGCTGGCGGCGCTCGTGGCGCAACTCGTCCAGAAAGATACCGGTGCAGTATCTTCACCCGAAGCGCTCCCCCCCCCATGGCGACAGCTGCTGCGCGAATGGCAGGCGAGCGACGAGCGCGCCCAAGCGCTTTTCCCCACCTCTCCCTTCGCAGCAAAAGCGAATTCGAGTGCGGCAACCCTTGCCGAGGCGGTGTCCGCAGCCAAGCCGGTCAGTCGCCTCACCTCTGAGAGCGACTGGGAGGCATTACTTGCTCAGCTCAAGGAGACGCTCGGCATTACCGACCCGAAAGCGTCACGCGCAAACTCCACTCAACTTCCGCCCACAGGGAACCCACCCGAAAGTGCCCTCCCCCCCAACGCCCCTCTCCTTTACCGTTCCACCCCAGAGACGATCGCCACCCCGGTGACCCAAGTGGCGCAGTGGGCAACCGAGACCGCCGAACGGATCGTCTGGCACGCCGGGCAGGCGGTCCATAAGGTCGAGCTGCAGCTCAACCCGCCGAACTTGGGGAAACTCGAAGTGACGCTGCAACTCCATCAGGATCAGCTCACCGCCCACTTCGTCACCGCCTCCCAAGCAGCCCGTGACGCGCTCGACCAAGCGCTTCCCCGCTTGCGCGAGCTCTTGCAGCAGTCGGGGATCCAGCTCGGGCAATCGAGCGTCGCGAATCAAGGCGGGGGATCGGAAGCGTGGCAATCCCCCCAGCAATCGCGGCAGGACTGGGATCAAGGTAGAGGCGCCTCCATCGCGCAAGGAGCCGCCCCCATCGCAACCGCCCCAGCGCTTGCCACCCCATCCCGCCGCGCTGAGAGCGGTACACTCGAGGCATGGGCATAATTGCCCCCGATTCGGGGCTCTTTTTTTCGCCACGGGTGCGCGATAATTGACCTATCATCGGGAACAAACAAGGAGTGCATCAGATGGCGAAAGAGGCAGCAAAAGAGGAGACAGGCCAAGAGGCCGCTCCGGCGAAAGCGGGAAAAGGGAAACTGCTCATCATCCTGCTGATCGTGTTGATTGTGCTCCTCCTGGCAGGAATGGGGGTAATGGGCTTTCTCCTCCTGAAGAAGAAGGGGGGTGACAACCACGGCGACGAGGCGAAATCGGCCGACCACGCAGCGCCCGCCAAAACCGAAGCGCATGCGCCTGCGCCGCCACCGGTGGTGGTCGATCCCGGAAAACCGCCCGTCTTCGTCTCGCTCGATCCGATCGTCGTCAATCTGGCACCGGGTGAAGGCGAGCGCTACCTGCAAGTCGCTATCGTGCTCAGAATCGCCGATCAAAAGTTCGACCCCACGATCAAGCAGTTCATGCCCGAGATTCTCCACCGCATCAACCTGCTCCTCTCGAGCAAATTGCCTTCAGAGCTCGCCACGCCGAAAAAACGGGAGGAGTTGGCGATGGACATTCGCGACACGATCAATGAGGTCCTCGGTTACCCGCCGCGCTCGCGCGACATGCAGCAGCTGGGACCGTCGGGACCGGTACAGGCGGTGCTCTTCCGCTCGTTCATCATCCAGTAGCAGTGGATAGACGTAGGGGGCATTCGTGGAAAACTCCTCTGAGTTTCTCTCGCAAGAAGAGGTCGACGCGCTCCTGCGCGGAGTGACCGGCGAGGAGGACGAGCCGGAGACCCCCGCGCAAGAGGAAGAGGGGGGGATCCGCCCCTACAACCTCGCCACCCAGGAGCGGATCGTCCGTGGGCGCATGCCCACGATGGAGCTGATCAACGAGCGCTTTGCCCGCTATCTGCGGGTGGGGCTCTTCAATTTCGTCCGCCGCAACATCGAAGTGTCGGTCGGTGCGCTCCATGTGCAGAAATATGGGGAGTTCATCCGCAATCTCGTCATTCCGACCAACCTCAACCTGGTGCAGGCGAAACCCTTCCGCGGGAACGGCCTCATCGTCATGGAGCCCAACCTGATCTTCCTCGTCGTCGACATCCTCTTTGGCGGCGACGGGCGGTTCCACACCCGCATCGAAGGGCGCGGCTTCAGTCCCACGGAACAGCGGATCATCCTGGGGCTATTGAACGTCGTTTTCGAGGACTACCAACGCGCCTGGGCACCGGTCTACAAAATCGAACTCGGCTACGTGCGCTCCGAGATGAACCCGCAGTTTGCCAGCATTGCCACCCCCTCGGAGATCGTCGTCGCCTCCCAATTCGTCCTCGACCTGGGGGTGGGACAGGCGAACATCCACATCTGCTGGCCCTACTCGATGCTCGAGCCGGTGCGCGACCTCCTCTACTCGACGATGCAAAGCGACCAGATGACGCAAGACTCCCGCTGGACGCGGAATCTCGCCCGACGGCTCGTCGAAGCAGAGGTGACCCTCAACGCCGTGATTGGCCGCGGTCAACTCACCTTGGGCGATCTCGTTGACCTCCGGGTGGGGGACGTGATCCCGATCGAGATCCCCGAACTCGTCACCGTCTACAGTGACGGCATCCCGGTGATCCGCGGCCATTACGGTACGCGCAACAAACACTACGCGGTGAAAATCGACCACTTCGTCGCTGAAGAGGAGCCGCCCGACGAACCGGTCAACGGCAATGGCGCCGCTCAGCCGAGCAGAGAAGCAGAAGAGCAACCCGAGGAGTAACCACGATGGTCGCTGAACCCGATACCCCCAACACACCCGAAAAGGACGAGGTGACCCCCGACGACTGGGAAGCTGCGATGCAAGAGCAGGCCGCGGCAGAGCAAGGGGGCGACGCGGGCGTCGATGAATCGGCGCTCGCCGATGAGTGGGCGGCGGCGCTGGCCGAACAGGAGCATCAGGCGCCCGCTACATCAGACCCCTACGGGGCAAAACCCGCAAAAGACCTCTTCCCCGATTTTGGCGGCCCCAACCAAAAGGTGGAGAACCTCTCTGACTTTCAGATGATCATGGACATCCCGGTCCAGATCACCGTGGAGCTCGGCCGGACCAAAATGCCGATCCGCAATCTGCTGCAGCTCGCCCACGGATCGGTGATCGAACTCGACGGCCTTGCGGGCGAGCCGATGGACGTGCTGGTGAATGGCACCCTGATTGCCCAAGGGGAGGTAGTCGTGGTGAACGAAAAGTTCGGGATTCGCCTCACCGACATCATCACCCCCGCGGAGCGGATGCGCAAACTCCGCGGCGGGTGACCGATTCTACCGCGGTCAACCAGCCAGCAGCCGATTGACCCGCTTGACGAACCCGGCAGGGTCATCAAGTGTCCCCCCTTCGGCAAGAAGGGCCTCTTCAAAGAGGAGCGTCGCCCACTCGGCGAAAGACGTCTCGTCTTCTGTTGCGGCGATCCGCGCAAAGAGGGGATGGTCGACGTTCACTTCGAGCACCGGCTGCACTGCTGGGGCCTTCTGCCCCGCCGCTTCGAGAATCCGCTTCAAGTGGAGCGTCATTCCCCCCTCTTCCACCACCAGGCAAGCGGGCGACTCGGTGAGGCGCGCCGAAGGCCGCACCGCTTTCACTCTCTCTTTCAGCACCTCGGCAAGGCGCTTGAGGGTTGCGTCGTGCGTCTTGCTCGCCTCTTCCACGGCCGCCTTCTCGGCGTCGTCGAACGCGGCGATCTCCTCAGTGCCGCGCGTGACACTCACCAACGGTTTTCCTTGGTACTCGGTGAGGTGCGCCGTCCACCATTCGTCGATCCGGTCGGTGAGCAACAACACCTCGATCCCCTTCTTCTTGAAGAGCTCGAGGTGGGGACTGTGGCGCGCGGCAGCGAGCGAATCGGCGGTGAGGTAGTAGATCCGCGTCTGCCCCTCTTTCATCCGCGCCAAATAGTCGTCGAGCGACACGGTGGGCGCGTCCCCCTCGCTTGCGGTCGAGACGAAGCGCAGGAGCGCCGCGATCCGCTCGCGGTTCGCCGGATCCTCGCCAACCCCCTCCTTGAGCACTCGGCCAAACGCCTGCCAGAAGGTGGCGTACTTCTCCGGTTCATTCTTCGCGAGTTGCTCCAGAAGCCCCAACACCCGTTTGGTGATGCCGCTGCGAATCGCGTCGAGCACCTTGGCCTCCTGCAGCATCTCGCGTGAAACATTGAGCGGCAGATCGGCGGCGTCGACGACGCCACGGACAAAGCGCAGGTAGTGGGGTAACAGCCTCTCGGCATCCTCCATGATGAAGACCCGCTTGACGTAGAGCTTCACCCCGTGGCGCGGCTTCGCATCCCACAGGTCAAACGGCGGGTGCTTCGGGAGGTAGAGAAGCAGCGTATAGTCGTGCTTGCCTTCGATTTTTGCGTGGAGCCACGCGAGCGGTTCGTCGAAGTCGTGGGCGACGTGGCGATAGAAGTTACGATACTCCTCGTCGCTGATCTCGTTTTTCGCCCGCGCCCAGAGGGCAGTCCCCTGGTTGATTTTCTCCCACTCGTCGGTGCGGCGGTATTCGCCCCCCTCTTTGTCCCACTCCTCCTTCGGCATCAGAATTGGCCAGAGGATGTGCTCCGAATATTTGTGAATCAGTTCGCTCAACCGCCAGCGGGAGAGAAAGTCGCGCGCCTCCTCTTTGAGGTGCAGGACCACTTCGGTCCCCCGTTCCGGCCGCGTGATCGGCGTGACGGTAAAGGCGTTCGCCTCGTCACCCGTCAAGGAACAGCGCCACTCGACCCCGGCGTCGGCCGGCAACCCCGCTTTGCGCGTGCGGACGGTGACGGTGTCGGCGACGATGAACGCCGAATAGAAACCGACCCCAAACTGCCCGATCAACAGCGAATCCCGCTGCGCGTCACCCGAGAGATTGCGAAAGAACTCCTTGGTGCCCGAACGGGCGATCGTCCCGAGGTTTTCGACCACCTCCGCCTCATCCATGCCGATCCCGTTGTCCCGCACCGTGATCGTATGGGCCGCTTTGTCGTAATCGACCCAGATTTTGAGCTCCCCATCCCCTTCGAAGAGCTCGGGCTTCGTTGCCGCCTCGAACCGCAGCTTGTCGCAGGCGTCCGAGGCGTTGGAGATCAACTCCCGCAGGAAGATCTCCGGGTTGGAGTAGAGCGAATGGATCACGAGATGGAGTAGCTCGCGGACTTCGGCCTGAAAAGGAAGAGTTTTGCTTGCACTCATTGCTGTACGCTCCTGACGTATTGCACCTCGACAATCTCCAACATCCGTGCCCCACCCGGAACGGGAACCCGCACCTCGTCCCCGACGGCGCGTTTCAACAGCGCTTGCGCAAGCGGTGAGAGCCAGCTGATTTTTCCTCTACTAGGCTGTGCCTCATCGACCCCGACGATTTGCCAGGTCTCCTCCTCGTCGGTCGCCAGGTCAAGCACCGTGACGGTCGCACCGAAATAGACCCGGTCGGTCGAATCACGGAGCGCGGGGTCGACCACCTCGGCGCTCTCGAGCCGCTTCGTGAGGTAGCGGATCCGCCGGTCGATCTCGCGCAACCGCCGCTTGCCGTAGATGTAGTCGCCGTTCTCAGAGCGGTCGCCGTTTCCGGCCGCCCACGCCACCACCTCGACGAGGCGCGGCCGTTCGACCTTCACCAGATGCTCAAACTCTTCGCGCAACGCGCGGTAGCCCTCTGGCGTCATGTAGTTCTTGAAGCCGCTGGCCGCGCGGACCTCTGGCAACTCGTCGTCGTCATCGTCGCGCTCTTGGACGAACGCTTTACTCATCTTACCCACCGTCACTCCAGTTGAGGGTCAGGACAATCGGCTGGTGGTCGCTCGCGGCGGTCTCGGCGAGGACCTCGAAAGCGACCACTTCCGGCATCAGATCGGTCGTCACCCACGCATAGTCGCAACAATAGGGGTGATCAGGCCACGGCGCGCCGTGGAGCCCCACCGTTGGCGCGTGGGGCTGATTAGGGTAGCGCAGCGGCCAGACGTCACGCCACGCGCCCCCTTCGGCCAACGCCCGATATTCTGGGGATTGCGGCGGAAAATTCAAGTCCCCGACGAGCACTGCCGGGGGCGTGACAAGGGAGTCACGGGCTGCGCGAGGGGGAGAAACCGCAAGAAAGCCGTTCAACGCCCCCACCTGCGCAAGGCGCTGCCGGGCGCAGTAGTATTCGAGGTGGGTTCCCACAACGGTGAGCGACCGCCCCGCAACGGAGAGCGTTGCGACGAGCGCCGTGCGGGGAAACCATTTCGGGTGGGTCGCCGGCGGCGTCGGTAACGCGACCGAGCGCCAACAGGTGATCGGCCAACGGCTGCCCAACCAGTTCCCAAAGCGCTTGCGCCGGCCGTCGTGCCGCTCTTCGTCGATACCCGGCGCATACGCCGTCGCCCACTCAGGAAACGCCGCGTGGAGGATCGCCACCTGATCGGCGTCGTCGTTGTCGGGAAGCTCGGGGTAGTGTTGCGCCACCTCCTGCAGCACGACGACGTCGGGGGCAACGGCGCGAATCACCGCGATCGTTCGCGCCCAATCGACCCGGCAGTCTGCCCCCCGCCCCCACTGAACGTTCCAACTCATTATCCGCACATGCTTTTTTGCCATCGCCCTATTCCATATATAGCGCTTATAATAAGCATTGGTCACTATCCCTAGCGTTTTAGGGTTGACGCGTCGGGGTGTCGACGCTAAACTCGAAGTGTCCACACATCGAACGTTGATCGTCTCTGGAGCATCCCCATGACCACGACTACAAATGCACAATCTACCGTTACCGCGCTACCGCCGCAAGAGATTTCGCTCGAAGTGCTCCTCGAAAAGTATGCCAAGGAGGGGGAAAAGAGCGTTGAGGAGGTACGCCGCCGGGTCGCGCGGGCGCTTGCCGCCGTAGAAAAAGAGAAGGAGCGCAAGCATTGGGAGGCGCGTTTCCTCTGGGCCCAGGAGAACGGCTTCATTCCGGCGGGAAGGATCAACAGCGCTGCGGGCACGAAACTGCAAGCCACCCTCATCAACTGCTTCGTGCAACCGGTCGGCGATTCGGTCACCGAGGTCGAAGATGGCTACCCCGGGATCTACACGGCGCTTGCCCAGGCCGCGGAGACGATGCGCCGCGGCGGTGGGGTCGGTTACGACTTCTCCCGCATCCGCCCGCGCGGCGCGCGCGTCAAGGGGACCCAATCGAATGCCTCCGGCCCAGTCTCCTACATGCGCGTCTTTGACCGCTCCTGCGAAACGGTCGAATCGGCCGGTTCCCGCCGCGGTGCCCAGATGGGGGTGCTTCGGTGCGACCACCCTGACATCGAAGAGTTCATCCACGCCAAAGATCACGGGGACCTCACCAACTTCAACATTTCGGTGGGGGTCACTGACGCCTTTATGCACGCAGTGGTCGAAGATCGGGAGGTGGAGCTCGTCCATAAAGCGGAACCGGGCGATGAATACCTCGCGCGCGGGGCTTATCAGCGCGACGACGGTCTGTGGGTCTACCGCAGGGTGCGCGCCCGCGACCTCTGGGACCAGATCATGCGCTCCACTTATGATCACGCCGAACCGGGGGTGCTCTTCATCGACCGGATGAACGCCGACAACAACCTCTACTACTGCGAACGGATCGAAGCGACCAACCCGTGCGCCGAGCAGCCGCTCCCCCCATACGGCTGCTGTGACCTCGGGTCGATCAACCTGACCCTCTTTGTCCGCGACCCCTTCACCGAACAGGCGCGGTTCGACTACGCTGCGTTTGAGGAGGTGGTCGGCGTCGCGATCCGCATGCTCGATAACGTCCTCGACGTCACCCACTGGCCGCTTCCCGAACAGCACCGCGAAGCGATGAGCAAACGCCGGGTGGGCCTCGGTTTTACCGGGCTCGGGGACGCGTTGATCATGTTGCGCCTCAAATACGACAGCAGTGAGGCGCGCGCGATGGCCGCAGAGATCGCCCGACGGATGCGCGACGCCGCTTATCTGGCGAGTGTCCAACTCGCGAAGGAGCGCGGCGCATTTCCGCTCTTCAACGCCGACCTCTACCTCACCGGCGGGAACTTCGCGTCGCGCCTGCCTGAGGCGATCAAAGAGCAGATCCGCAAGCACGGGATTCGCAACTCCCATCTCCTGTCGATCGCGCCCACCGGGACGATCTCGCTCGCCTTTGCCGATAACGCGAGCAATGGCATCGAACCCCCCTTCTCCTACACCTATACTCGGCGCAAACGCCAGGCCGACGGCACCTTCAAGGAGTACGCCGTCGAAGACCACGCATGGCGGCTCTACAAGCACCTTGGTGGGGACGTCACCCATCTCCCCGAATACTTCCGCTCGGCGCTCGAAATCTCCGCCAAAGACCACGCAGCGATGGTCGCTGCGGTCGCCCCGTACATCGACACCTCGATCTCCAAGACCGTCAATGTCCCCGAAGACTACCCGTACGAAGATTTCCAAGACCTCTATCTCGTCGCGTGGAAGTCGGGGCTCAAGGGGCTTGCGACCTACCGTCCGAACTCGGTTCTTGGCGCGGTCCTCTCCGTCGAAAAGAGCGAAAAGAGCAGTAGCGACACCGCCGCCCACGCAGAAGCGATCGCCTTTGCCGACGCCAACCGCCGCCTCTCGCTCGCCAAACTCCCCGCACCGGTGCTCGCCAGCTTGCGCTGGCCGGGACGCCCAGAGCTTCCCGACGGCAACCCGGCGTGGTGTTACATGCTCAACACCCCGGAAGGGGAGTTTGCCCTCTTTGTCGGCCACATTGAGCAAGAACAGGGGGCATTTCCGTTCGAGGTGTGGGTGAATGGCGCGAACCAACCGCGCGGCCTCGGGGCGGTGGCGAAGACCCTCTCCATGGACATGCGCGCGAACGACCGGGCCTGGCTCAAGATGAAGCTCGATACGCTCGCGACGGTCGCCAGCGACAAGAGCTTCGAAATGGCCTTCCCCCCCCATGGCGAACGGCGCCGCTTCCCGAGCGTCGTTGCCGCGTTTGCGGAAGTGATCCGCTACCGCTGCGAGCGGCTCGGCGCATTCGCGGAGATCGACGCGGGCGAGGGGCTTTTCGGTAGCCACACCCCGGTGGTCGACGCGCTCTTCTCGCGCTTTGAACCCCGAACTGGTGCTGACGGGACGCTCTCCTGGACGGTGGACGTGCAAAACCCCACCACCGGCGACGACTTCGTCCTCGGGCTCAAAGAGATCACCCTCCCCTCGCCCGACGGACACGGCACCGTCACCCGCCCCTACGCCGTCTGGCTTGCCGGCAACTACCCGCGGGCGCTCGACGGGCTCACGCGCATTCTTTCGCTCGACATGCGGGTGATCGACCCGGCGTGGATCGGCATGAAGCTCCGTAAGCTCCTCAACTACCCGGAACCCCTCGGCGACTTCATGGCGTTTGTTCCCGGCGAGCATCGGCAGAGCAACTTCCCGAGCACCGTCTCCTATGTCGCTCAGCTCATCATCCATCGCTACGCGATGTTGGGGATTCTCGACGAACGGGGCTACCCGGTGCAGGAGATGGGGCTGATGCAGCACCCCCACCGCGACGACGAGCCGCTGCTTATGCAGGGGAAACGGTGCCCCGAATGCGGCAACCAAACGATGATCCGTAAGGACGGCTGCGACTTCTGCACTGCGTGTGGTGCCGTCGGCGCGTGCGGGTAGGTCAAAGAGGCACCGTGAACGACAAGACGCCCCGTCGGCGGGGCGTCTTCCTTTTTTGCTGTGGCGCGAAGCGCCCCTTGACGGGCGCTTTTTTAACTCGCTAACGCCGCGAGCACCCGCGCCGTCACCTCCTCTACCGGCCCAACGCCTTCGACACGACGCACTTTGGGTGCGGCCGGATCGTTTGACGCCGCCCACGCGGTGTAGTAGTCGATCAAGGGCTTTGTCTGCTCATGGTAGACCCGCAACCGCGCCCGAACCGTCTCCTCTTTGTCGTCGTCACGCTGAATGAGGGGTTCCCCGGTGATGTCGTCCACCCCCGGCTGCTTCGGCGGATTGTATTTCACATGGTAGGTCCGGCCTGACGCGGGGTGAACGAGACGGCCGCTCATCCGTTCGACGATCTCCTCATCGGGTACCTCGAAGATCAACACATAATCGAGCGCCACACCGTCGCGTTTGAGCGCTTCAGCCTGGGCGATGGTGCGTGGAAAGCCGTCAAAAAGGTAGCCCTTTGCGCAGTCGCTCTCTTTGAGCCGCTCCCGCACCAGGCCCAGGATGATCTCGTCCGAGACCAACTCCCCGCGCTCCATCACCCGCTTCGCCTCGAGTCCCAAAGGGGTTCCCGCCTTCACAGCGGCGCGCAACATGTCGCCGGTAGAGATCTGCGGAATACCGAAATGGCGGACGATCGCCTGAGCCTGGGTCCCTTTTCCGGCGCCAGGTGGTCCGAGCAAAATCAAACGCATGCTATTTTCCCTCCATCTCAAATCAACCCAAAAACGACTTCAACCCACAAAAAGGTGGCGCACCCGCGCCAAATCCTCCGCGGTATCGACACCGGGCGGAGGGGCTTCGTCACTGAGGTGCACGACAATCCGTTCGCCGTACCAGAGCGCCCGGAGCTGTTCCAACTTTTCCGCCTGCTCGAGCGGCGACTCCGCCCACGAGACAAAGCGGCGCAAAAACCCGGCTCGGTAGGCGTAGAGCCCGAGATGGCGCCAGACCGCAACCGGTGGGACGGCCTCACCCACCTCCCGACTTCCCTGATTGGTGTCGAGCGCCGCAAAATAGTCGCGTGCCCAAGGAATCGCCGCGCGCGAAAAGTAGCAGGCGTACCCCTGGGCGTCACACACCACCTTCACCGCGTTGGGGTCGCACCACTCCGCGACCGACCGGACGGGAACCGCGGCGGTGGCGATCGCCGCATCGGGGTGATCGGCCAATTTCTGTGCGACCGCCCGAACAAGCGCTCCCGGCAGCAGCGGCTCATCCCCTTGCCAGTTGACGACGATGGCGTCACTTCCCCACTGGAGCTCCGCCACCACCTCCGCCAACCGGTCGGTTCCCGACGGGTGGTCTGGGGAGGTCAGTAACGCGTTTCCCCCTGCGGTGCGAACCACCGCGGCAATGCGCTCGTCGTCGGTCGCGACCCACACCTCCTCAGCGCCCGAGCGGATCGCCTGCTCCCAGACCCGGACAACCAGGGGCTTCCCGCCGAGATCGGCGAGCGCTTTCTCGGGAAGGCGCGACGAGCGCAACCGCGCCGGAATGACGATGCGAAACGGCGTCACGGTGCCCCCACGTCAAGAGCTTCTCCCCCGATCGTCGGGATTCCCCCCTCCCGTTCGCGCTTGATCCGATCGATCTCCTCGGTCGAAAGCGGCACCGCCTCGTCGGGCAACATCACCGGGATGCCGTCGCGGATCGGGTAGGCGAGGCGATCGAATAGGCAGACGAGGCGCGGCGGCTCGCTCTGCAGATGCAATTTGCCCTTACAGAGCGGACAGACCAGGATTTCCAGGAGGTGTGGATCCATGCAAAAGGTCCTCGATTTGGCCAACGAGCGCGGCGGGGAGCTTCGCGCGAACCTCAAGCACGAGGTCGTTCGGCTCGGCCCATCGGGCGCATTTTATCGCATCTTTCGCGGTAAAAATCCGGTAGCCGTCGGGTTGTGGAGGCGGAAGATCCTCAGCGGCGAAAGGGTGATGGTCGGGAAAGGGGTACGGGGTGACGTCGGCACCGCACGCGGTGAGCAGGGCAAAAAAGCGGTCAGGATGGGCGATGCCGGCAATCGCGGCGACCCGTTTGCCAGCGAGCGCCGAGAGCGGCAGGAGCTCCTTCCCAGCCGCACTGCTCTCCCCCCCCTCGCGCCACGCCGCAAGGGGCGACAACCCGAGCGGTTCGACGGGAAGGGCCCAGACCGGCGGAAGCGGTCCGTCGCCGACGAGCGCAGCGATCGTCCGCTGCGCCTCCGCATCATTGACTGCCCCCCGCACAAGGATCGCTGCGACACGCCGCAGCCGCGCAAGCGGCTCTCTGAGCGGTCCAGCGGGCAGGAGCCAGCGGTTCCCGAGCGTTGCCGGGTCGACGACCGCGATCTCCCACGCGCGCGGCAAGCGGTGGTGTTGCAGGCCGTCGTCGCAAACGACAACATCGAGGTGGGGATGTGCGGCAAGCATCTTCGCGACCGCTTCACACCGGTCGCGACCGACGACCACCGGGACCCCGGTACGGGTCGCGAGGAGCACCGGCTCGTCGCCAAAGCGTTCGCAGTCGCGCGCAGTGACCAGCTCCGGCGCCCCCTTCTCTGCGCGGCTGCGGTAACCGCGGCTCGCGATGCCTACCGCAACCCCGCGCGACGTGAGCGCGGTCACGAGCGCTTCGACTACCGGCGTTTTGCCGCTCCCGCCTACGGTGATATTTCCGACAACGATCACCGGCACCGGGAGGGCACATCGTCGCCCCCTTTGCCATAGACGGTGGAGGAGAAAGAGGAGGCGATAGAGGAGCGACAGGGGATAGAGGAACGCCGCGACTCCTCCGCGCCGTTGCCACCAACTGGGGGCACCCCGTTTCACTCGCGCCGTTCCACCGCGAAACTGACGCGACCCAGCCCGACGCGCTGCGCCGCGCGCAGGGCGTCGATCACCCGCTGGTGGGGCGTTGCCGCGTCGGCTTCGATCACCACCAGGGGATCACTCTGCGCCGGAACGTGGCGCGCCAGCGCTTTTTCGATCGCCTCCACGTCGTTGCCCGAAACCGCGACGCCGTCGATAAAGAGCTGGCCGTTCGCCGTGATCGCGATATGGAGCGTCTGCGGCGCCTCAATACGCTGCGCTTCGCCCTCCGGCAGATCGATTTTGAGTTGCCCCACCGAGGAGAAGGTGGTGGTCACGCTCAAGAAGATGAGGATCACCAGCACGACGTCGATGAGCGGCACGAGGCTCAGTTGCGGCTCGTCGTGGTGCGCAGCGCGGGAGAAACGCATCGTTCGCTCCTACCCTTCGACCCGTTCGCCGTGGGCCACTTCGATCAACCGCACCGCCGCCTGTTCCATTTCGAGAATCAGGTCATCGACGTAGGCGCGGTAGTGGCGCCAGAAGATCGTCGCTGGAATCGCGATGATGAGGCCAAAGCCCGTCGTGTAGAGCGCGACCGAAATGCCCTGCGCCAACTGTTGCGGGTTCGCAACCGCCCCCTGCGAAGCGAAGATCTCGATCATCCCGACGATCGTGCCAAAGAGCCCCAAGAGGGGGGCGATCACCGCAATCGTCCCCAGCGTCGTGAGGTAGCGTTCGAGTTCGTGCGCGACCACCCGCCCCTCATCCTCGATCGCCTCTTTCATCACCTCGCGGCTTGCCGTGTAGTTGCGCAATCCAGCAGCGAGCACGCGACCGAGCGGCGAGTGGTTCGCGAGCTGCTCCGCGAGCACGATCGGCGATTCCCCCTGGCGCAGCCGCTCCAGCACCGACGGGAGCAACCCCGGCGGATTGATTCGGCTGCGCCGCAGCGCCACCGCGCGCTCAAGGACAATCGCCAACCCCACAACGGAGGCCACGATCAACGGCCACATCGGCCAGGAGAGGAGGGAGAAAGAGCCCATGGAGATTCCTTGCCCACCACAACAGCCGCCATTATGACAAAATATCCCCCCGGAACATCTCACCCGACTCCAACATGCCACCTTCCGTCTGGACCGTCAGTGACCTCAGCCAAGCGATCCTGGAGACGCTCACCACCCAATTCCCCAACCCGATCTGGGTGACCGGTGAAGTGAGCAACCTCTCCCGTGCCCCCTCTGGCCACATCTACTTCACGCTCAAGGATGATGCGGCCGCGATCTCCTGCACCTTGTGGCGCAGTCGCGCGCAACGCGTGACGCTCCCCAAGAACGGAGATGCGATCGAGGTGCTCGGAACGCTCACCACCTACGCCCCGCGCGGCACCTATCAGCTCGACGTCCAGACGCTGCGCGCCGCCGGTGCCGGTGCGTGGTACCAACGCTTTCTCGAAGTCAAAGCGAAACTGGAAGCAGAGGGGTTGTTTGCCCCAGAACGGAAGCGCCCGCTCCCCCGCTACCCGAGGCGGATCGCGATCGTCACCAGCCCCCAGGCCGACGCCCTGCAAGATGTGCTCCGCACACTTGCCAACCGCGCCCCGATGATCGAAGCGGTCCTCTTCCCGACCCTCGTTCAAGGGAAAGAGGCCCCGCAAGCGATCGCTGCGGCGTTGCGTTGGGTGGGGCAAGCCCACCAGGCGTTGAAGCTCGAGCTGGTGCTCCTGGTGCGCGGTGGGGGCGCCGCTGAGGACCTTGCGGCATTCAACGACGAGGGGGTGGCGCGGGCGATTGCCGCCTGTCCGATTCCGGTGGTGAGCGGTGTCGGGCACGAAACCGACACGACGATCGCCGATTTCGTCGCTGACCTGCGCGCCCCGACCCCGACCGGGGCGGCGACGGCGGTGTCGCAAGGGTGGAGCGAAGCGATCGGGACGCTTGAGCAACTCCAAACGCGGCTGCACCGCGCTTTTGCGCAACACTGGCAAGAGGCGGTGCAACAGATGGATGAGCGGGAGCGGAACCTCTTGCACCTTTCGCCCCGCTCGCTTCTTCGCGACGCCCTTCATCGCCTGGACCACGCCCGTAGCCGCATGAGCGAGGCGTTGAGCACGACGCTGCGCACCCGTGCTCGAGAGCTGGAAGCGGTCGCGCAACAGCTCCGCCACCCCCGCGCGCAACTCGCCGCCCAACGGGAGGCGCTCACGCAACTCGAACGCCGCATGCCCCATCCCCTCGCGCTTCTCGCCCCTTTTGGCCGGCAGCTCATCCACTGGGACGAGCGGCTCACGCGCCATCCGCCCAACCTCTCTACCCCGCGCGAACAGCTTGCCGCGCTTGATGCACAACTCAAGGCCCTCTCGCCGCTTGCGGTGCTCGACAGGGGGTACACTCTTGTCTTCGATCCGAGTGGCAAGGTGGTCACTCGCGTAGCCGACCTCGCGCCGCAAGAGGAAATTCGCATCCGTTTTGCCGATGGCACCGCGGATGCCCACGTTGCCACGATCGCCAAAACTGAGTAAAATGGTCAAGCTTTAGACCCACCCATGACAGGAGGACCCATCCGATGATGCACCAACTTCCCGAACTCCCGTTTGCCAAAAATGCGCTTGAACCCTACATGAGCGCCGAGACGCTCGAATACCACCACGGGAAACACCACCAGGCTTACGTCAACAACCTCAACAACCTGATCAAAGGGACTGAGTTCGAGTCGATGCCGCTCGAGGAGATCGTCAAGAAGGCTCCTGCCGGCGGCATCTACAACAACGCGGCACAGACCTGGAACCACACCTTCTTCTGGAACTGCCTCACCCCGAACGGCGGCGGAGAACCAAGCGGAGCGCTCAAAGAGGCGATCATCGCCAAGTGGGGGGACTTCGACGCGTTCAAAAAGGCGTTTCACGCCTCCGCCGTCGGCAACTTCGGCTCGGGCTGGACGTGGCTCGTGAAGAAGCCTGATGGCAGTGTCGACATCGTCAATATGGGTGCAGCAGGTACGCCACTCACCACCGGCGACAAGCCCCTTTTGACGATCGACGTCTGGGAGCACGCCTACTACATCGACTATCGCAACCGTCGCCCCGACTTTGTCACGGCATTCCTCGACCATCTGGTGAACTGGTCGTTTGCCGAAAAGAACTTCGCCGCGTAACGCCCAATTTTCCTGACCTTACCACGCCCCGGAAACGGGGCTTTTTTGCTGGAGGCGCTGATGGCTGCTCACCCCCTACTGCATCACCTCTCCCTTTTGGGGCAACAGATCTGGCTCGACCAGCTGACCCGGGAGTGGCTGCAAGATGGCACCCTCGAACGGTGGCGCGATCGGGGGGTGAGCGGCGTAACGACCAACCCGGCGATCTTCGAAAAGGCGATCACCCAAAGCTCCGCCTACCAGGAGGAGCTCGCGGCGCTCAAAGCGAGTGCCATCGAACCAGAAGAGGCGTTGGAGCTGCTGACTGCTGCCGACGTCCTCACGGCGTGCCAACAGTTTCGCCCCACCTGGGAAGAGAGCAGCGGCCGCGCCGGTTACGTCAGCATCGAGGTGAGCCCGCTGCTCGCGCACGACCGGGAGGGGACGCTTGCCGCTGCCCGGCGGCTCAAGGCACGCATCCCCGAACCCAATGTACTCATCAAAATCCCTGCCACCGCTGCCGGGATCGAAGCGATGGAGACGCTCGTCGCCGAGGGGATCGGGGTCAACGTCACGTTGATCTTCTCTCCTCAGCAGTGGCAACAGGTGGCGAACGCCTATGTGCGCGCGCTCGGTCGAGCTGCGAAGAATGCTATCGCACCCGGACCGAGTGTCGCGAGCGTTTTTCTCTCGCGCGTCGACTCGGCGGTCGATCCCCTGCTGACCGAACGCGCTCCCGACCATCCCGAGTGGCAGGGGCAAACCGCAGTGGCGATGGCGAAGACAATCGGTGCCGCGTATCAGAACCTCATCACGACGCACCGCGGTTTTGCCGAACGGCCGCAGCGCCTTTTGTGGGCGAGCACGAGCACCAAAAACCCCGCTTACTCTGACCTCCTCTACGTCGAGCCGCTCGTGGGTGCGGAGACGATCAACACCCTCCCCCTTCCGACGCTGGAGGCGCTCCTCGACCACGGGAAGATTACTGACGCGACCCTCACGCAAGGGGCGGACGAGGCGCAACAGCACCTCGCGCGCCTCACCACCCTCGGGATCGACCTCGAAGCAATCGGCGACGCGTTGCAGCAGGCGGGGTTAGAGGCCTTCATTACGGCCCACACCCGCCTCCTCTCGCTGGTCAGCAGCTAAGCGGGCTGCATCGCTTCGGCCGGTTGCGCGTAGCGCTCGAGCTCCCGCTTACTCACCCCCTGCCGGCCGGAGCTCGTCTCGAAGAGCTCCTTCATGTCGAGGATCAACACGATCTGGCCGTTGGAGAGGATCGTCACCCCGGCAACCCCCTTCGGCCGGAAGTCTTCGAGCGACTTGATCACCGCGTCCTCCCGGCCGGCGAAGCTGTCGATCCCTAAAATGAAGGAGAACTCCGCCATCTGCATCAGCACCCCGTAGGTGGGGGTACGGGTCATCGGCCAGTTGAGGAGGAGCGCAAGGGGGAGAATCGGCAACACTTCCCCGCGCACGACAAGCGTCGACCGCCCGCCGACCTCGCGCACTTCCTCAAGATGGATCGGGAGAATCTCCCGCACCATCGACAGAGGCACCGCAAAGGGCTGTTCCCCGAGGCGCACGAGGAGCACCGGCAGAATCGCGAGCGTGAGCGGCAGGCTGATGACGAAGGTCGTCCCCCGCCCCGGTTCCGACTGAACGTCGATCGTGCCGTTCAGTTTCGTGATGTTGGTGCGCACCACATCCATCCCGACCCCCCGGCCGGAGACGTCGGAGACCTTCTCGGCAGTCGAAAAGCCGGGTAAAAAGATGAGGTTGAGGCTCTGCCGGTCGTCGAGGCCATTCGCCTCATCCGCCGAGATCAACCCTTTCTCGACCGCTTTGGCGCGGATCTTCTCGGGGCTCATCCCCTTGCCGTCGTCGGCGATGATGATGAGGATGTGGTCGCCTTCCTGCTTTGCGGAGAGGTGAATCGTCCCCTCCGGCTTCTTGCCGGCGGCCACCCGCTCCTCTGGCGATTCGATCCCGTGGTCGACGGCGTTGCGAATGAGATGAATGAGCGGGTCAGAAAGATCGTCGATCATCGTCTTGTCGATCTCGGTCTCCTCACCGGTAATCACGAGTTCAATCTGCTTCCCGAGCTGTCGGGCGAGGTCACGAGCGATTCGGGGGTACTTCTGGAAGAGCCGGCCGATCGGCTGCATCCGGGTCTTCATCACCGCGTTCTGCAGGTCGGAGACGAGAAGATCGAGCTGGTTGACCGAGACGTCGAGCGCATGCAGCGTATCCGGGTCGGTCTTGCCGGCAAGAATATCGCTGCGCAACGCCGTGAGCCGGTTCTTCGTCAGACCAATTTCGCCCGCGAGGTTGAGTACCTGGTCGAGCCGCGCGGTATCGATCCGAATCCCCTGGTCGCGGGTCTCAGCCTGGCGGCGGGTAGGCGCGGGGACAGAAGCACGTCGCGCGGGAGTGGCGGGGAGCGTGGAGGCCGCAGCGGCGGGTTGAGCGGCAGGTTTCGCCTCCTCCGCGCGCTGCGCACCGCTCTCCTCTTTTCCGGTCACCACTTGGTGAAGGAGCTCCCAATCGGGCTCTTCGCCGCCCGATTCGTCGGCGCCGGCCGCGGATGAGGTGCCTTTTGGGGTAGCGCTCCGCGCAGTATCCCCATCGAGTTTGCCGGCAATCGCCAGACGGAGGCGCTCCAGAAGCGACTCATCGGCGGGAGGAGGTTGCACGCTGCGCTCGAGGTAGGAGAACATCTCCCGTACCCCTGCCGTCGCCTCGAGAATCAGATCCATGAGGGCGGGGGTAAGCGCCAGTTCGTCGTTGCGCAATTTGTCGAAGAGGTTTTCGGTGAGGTGGCAGAGGGTGACGAGTTCATTGGCCCCAAGAAACCCCGCCCCCCCTTTGATCGTGTGGAATCCGCGAAAGATCTCGTTGAGGAGGTTTTTGTCGTGCGGGTTCTTCTCGAGTTCCACCAGGCGGTTATCGACACCCGAAAGGAGATCCTCCGCTTCGACCAAAAAATCCTGAAGGAGGTCCTGCATGCCGGCAAAGTCACTCATGGTTCCGCTCCTCTCTTTTCCCCGGCGGTCAGAATCCGAGGCTACTCAACAGATCATCGACCTCTTCTTGCGACGAGAGCACCCCTTCGCCCTTTTGCACCGCCGGGCCATTCATCAAACTCTCGCCCTCACCCTTCCCTTTCTGCCGCTTCACCTCCTCGGGCATCGCTTCGATGAGGATCTGCAAGAGTTCAGTCTCGATCCGCCCGACGATCTCGATCACCTTCTTGATCACCTGGCCGGTAAGATCCTGGAAATCCTGCGCCATCACGATATTCATCAGCTGCTCGGTGGTGAGGTGGGCGTTCTCCTCGGCAAGCGCCAAAAATGCGTGGGTTTCGCGCGCAAGCGCCTTGAACGCTTGCGGCGAGAGTTCATTGGCAAAGAGCTTGTCCCACTGGGCGCGCAACGCGTGCGCTTTGCTCTCGATCTCCTTCTGGAGCGGCGAGGCGATCTCCGCAGCATTCAGCACCTTCACCGCGGCCTCTTCGGTCTTCTGCGCGATATAGCGCAGCCGTTCCTTCGCGTCCGGCACCGCCTGCGCCGCTTCGGCAACAACAGACTCGCACCCCAACTCTTTGAGCGCGTCGTGGAGCTGCCGCGCCACTTTGCCGATGCGGCGGTAGAGCTCGCTGCGATCCGCGTCACTCATGGGGGGCTCGGCGGCTTCCTCACTCAGCTCGGGGGCGTTCGCTTCCGCCTCGGCGAACTGTTCGGCAACCGTATCGAAGAGCGCCTGGAGCTCGTCGCTGTCGCCGCTTTCGGGCGCGGGTTCCGAACTCTGCCCGCTTGAGCCGACGATGCTGTCGAAGAGCGCCTGCAGTTCGTCGTTGTCACCGCTTTCGTGTTTTTTGCTCATCCTCTCGTCCCCCCGCTCACTCCTTGCCCAACTTGGCGAAGATACGGTCGAGCTTCTCTGCCAGCACCGCCGCCGTGAAGGGTTTGACGATGTAACCAGAAGCGCCCGCCTGCGCTGCAGCGATGATGTTCTCCTTCTTCGCCTCCGCGGTGATCATCAACACCGGCAGGTGCTTGAGCTTATCGGAACTGCGGATCTTGCGCAGCAGCGTAAGCCCATCCATGTTCGGCATGTTCCAGTCGGTAATCACGAAATCGAACGGTTGACTCTCCAATTTGTTGAGCGCCACCTGCCCGTCTTCCGCCTCTTCGACGTTGGTGTAGCCCAACTCTTTGAGGAGGTTACGCACGATGCGGCGCATCGTCGAGAAATCATCGACCACCAGAAACCGGATCTTGCTCTTGTCCATTCGCTGTCGCTCCTTTCATCTACCGCATCAATAGGGGCCGAAGGGTCTCGGCCAACGCATGGGCATCGAATTTTGCCACATAGCCGTCGACCCCCACCCGTTCCCCCATCGCGCGGTTCGCCTGGGAAGAGAGCGACGAGTGCATGATCACCGGAATTCCCTCAAACCGCGGGTCGGCCTTGATATATTTGGTGAGCACGTAGCCGTCCATCTCGGGCATCTCAGCGTCGACCAGAATCACATCGACCTGGTCGCGCAACTGCCCCCCCGTCTGCTCGGCGAAATTGGCCATACTCTCGAGTCGCGCCCATGCCTCCGCGCCGTTGTTCGCGTGCATGTGCTTCACCCCGAGTTTGTCGAGCACCTCGGCGATCTTCTTGCGTGCCACACCCGAATCGTCGACAAAGAAGACGTGGTAACGGTGTCCGTCGGGGATCGGCAGGATCGTCCCGACCGCCTCTTCGCCAAAGACGCGCGCGAGGATCGACTCGACGTCGATGATCGAGACGATCCGGCCGTCGGGGAGCTCGGTAATCGCGGTGATCATCCCGTGGACCTGCTGCGAGACATTCTCCGGTTCGCGGACCAAAGCCCACTCGACACGGATGATCCGGTCGACCGATTCGACGAGAAACGCGAGCGTCTTTTTGCTGTACTCCGCAACCATCATCGTCGGCGCGAGCCGGTCATCCATCGGGGCGAGCCCCATCACCTTCGCGAGCGACACCACTGGAATGACATTACCGCGCAAGCTCACGAGCCCTTCAACCCCCGGCGGGACGTTGGGTGCGCGGGTGATGAATGGGGTGCTCATCACCTCCCGCACCTTGAAGACGTTGACGCCAAAAATTTCGCTCGTCCCCAGCGAAAAGAGGAGGATCTCAAAGCGGTTCGACCCGGCAAGCCCTGCACGCGCCTCGATCTCTTCAAACGGCGAGTGTTGCGGTTTGTCGTCGACCAGTTCCGGTTCGATCACGGTTTTTGCGGGAAGTCCCATCGCTCACTCCTTGTTGCTGTGGGCCTCATAGAGGACGCGGCGCAGAATCGACGCGAGCTCCTGAGGCTGAAACTTCGGGACATACTCGTCCACCCCCACCGACTTACCCAAGTGCTGGTTCTGCATCCCCGAGAGCGACGAGTGCATCAACACCGGGATCCCAGCAAAGCGGCGGTCGGTCTTGATCTTTTTGGTGAGGATAAACCCATCCATCTCCGGCATCTCGATGTCAGTCAGGACCGCCGAGACAAAATCCTTTACCGGCCGTTTCAGCGCTCGCGCCCGCTCCGCGGCCCGTTCAAGATTCTCCCAGCACTGCCGGCCGTTGACTGCTTCGACATAGCGCACGCCGAGCTTTTTGAGCGTCCGTTCGACCTGTTCGCGCGCAATCGCCGAGTCGTCGGCGTAGTAGATGGTAAAGCGCTCCCCATCGGGCAGCGGTTCGATTCCGGCAAAGAGGTCGGCTTCAGCCTCGACTCCGCCGGTGGTATCAGAGAGCACCTTCTCGACGTCGAGCAGCATCACGAGCCGCCCGTCGGGAAGCTCCGTCACTGCGGTCACGAGCCCCCCCATCTTCGCCGTCAACATCTCGGGGGGAACCCGCATCTGCGACCAGTCGAGGCGCAGGATCGTGTCGACCGATTCGACCAGAAACCCTTGAACGTGCTGATTGTATTCGGTGACGATCATGATGTTGCGCTCCGACCCGGGTTCGACCCCGACATATTCGCCGAGGTCGACGACCGGCACCAGCACCCCTCGGAGACTCACCATCCCCTTCACCGCTTTCGGCATCTCGGGTGCCGCGGTGATCGGCGGCGTCTTCATCACCTCCCGCACCTTGAAGACGTTGATGCCAAAGGTCTCCCGTCGGCCGGTGGCTCGGCTCACACCCAACGTAAACAGCAGAATCTCCAGTTTGTTGGTTCCGGCGAGCTTGGTGCGCTCGTCGATCCGTTTCAAGAGGTCGGTCATCGTCTGCTCCTTCTCCGCCCGCTGCGGCGATAGTGATATATTACGACGGATCGCGAAAAAACTTGAGGGGATTTGGTGTGGAATCTCCCCCCTTTTTTTCCTCAAGTTTTTTCCCGAAACGCCGATAATCACGTTACCGCACACGGGAAAGGAGAACCCAATGTTTGGCAACAAAGCAAAACTTCAAGAACAGGCGGCACGCATCGAGGCGCTCACTGCTGAACTGGCCCAGGCGCAGCAGGCGTTGGCCAACGAGCGCCGAGCCGCAGAGGCGGCGCGCGCAGAGGCCGAAGCGTGCCGCAAAGAGGTCGAACAGATCCGCCGCGTCCTCAAAGAGTTCATCACCTTTGGCGCCTCACTCGGAGCCGTGCGCGAGAGCTTCGTCCGGTTGGCTGACACCGCTGAGCGCAATGAGCACCAGACAGAAAAAGCCGAAGAGGCGGCGACGAAGACCGAGGAGGTGGTGCGCTCGATTGCCACGAACCTGCAGAAACTTGCCGAAGCGTCGCAAGAGGCGATGGCGAAGATTGGGGCACTCGACGAGCGCGCCCAGCAGATCAGCGGGATCGTCAACCTCATCCGCGAGATCGCCGATCAGACCAACCTCTTGGCGCTCAACGCCGCGATCGAAGCGGCGCGCGCCGGCGAACAGGGGCGCGGCTTCGCTGTGGTCGCCGACGAGGTGCGGAAACTGGCGGAACGCACCGCGGTCGCTACCTCCGACATCGCCCGCCTCGTCGAGCAGATCCGCAGCGACAGCAGCTCGAGCCGCGCCGCAATCGTCGCGCTCGCCGAGCGGGCGAAGAGCCACAGCGACGAGAGCCGCTCCACCGCGCAAGAGGCGGAAGCGCTGGGGAACGAGATCGAGACGATCCACCGCGCGTCTGCCCTCTCGGCGTTTCTGGCCTTCTGCGAAATCGCAAAACTCGACCACATCGTCTTCAAGTTCGACGTCTACCAGGTGATCCTGGGCAACAGCAAAAAAGAGGCGAGCGAGCTCTCCACCCACCAGAACTGCCGGTTGGGGAAGTGGTACTACGAAGGGAAGGGGCACGACTGTTTCAGCCACTTCCCCGGCTACCGCGATCTCGAAACGCCGCATCGCGCCGTTCACGACGCGGCGAAAGCGGCGCTTACGGCCTACGCCGCGGGGAACTGGGACGAAGTGATCACGGCGCTCACGCGCATGGAAGAGGCGTCGATGCAGGTGATCGCCGGGCTCCACCGGTTGGTCGCAACGGGTGAGGAGCACCCAGAGCTTCTGCGGTGCGACGTGTAATCTACCGGATCAGCGTCTCCCAATCTTCACTTCCGTTCAACACCCCCCGCGCGACCACCCGAACAGGGCGGCGGGGGGCATGGGGGGCACTTCGTTTGCCGCTCTTTTCTCCCCCGTCGCCCCGGGGTTCCACCGAGGGTTCGGCTTCACCCCCAGCGGTCGACTCGATCGAGTCACCCTCTTCGGCGGTAACGAGCGCGACGAGAGCGGCGAGCTGTTCGCGCAGCGCCTGCACCGCCAGATCGTCAGGGTAACGGGCAGCAACGGCGTCGGCGTTGAGCGCCGCCCAATAGAGCCGTTCTGCCACTCGATCCCAGACCACGACCGATCCCTCAATGCAACTTGCCTATTGAGGGTTATCGGCAGAAAACGGAAAAACTTGAGTCGTGGGCGAGTCAGCTACTCGGGCCACCACCGCTCGGGGTCGATGACGGTTGCGAGCCGCTCCCGCTCAGTGACCACTCCAACCCACGGGGCACTGCCTGGCGCATTCGGCAGAGGGGTAACAAAGACCGCTTGGGCGCGCTCGGCGTAATCGACGCCGGTAAGGAGCACCCCCCGCGAGCTCTGAAACGCGACAAGAAGGGGATAGTCCCACGGCGCACGCGACGCCTCGGGCAACAACGGCTGCCAGCGGTAAAGGTTGCCACCGACGGTAACAGTCCAGAACGCCCCGATCTGGCGCACAGCCGACTGGGGCACCTCAGGGAAAAAGGCAGCGACTGTTTCGGCCGCCACCACCACCCGCTGATGGTCGATCGTCAGAGCAAAAGCCCACAGGAGACCGGGCGCAAACGGCAACGTCGCCACCCACTCGCTGGGCGCTTCAGAAACGACGCGACCGTAGTGGGCGCGTACCTCCGGATCCCAGACGGACCGGATCGCGGCGACCGCCTCCGGGTCACCGCTGACCGTGAGCCAGAGGAGCGCCCCTTCACGGCGAAGCGCAATCGCCACCGCGTGCGGGTGAGCATCCCCCGCGACACCCGAGGCGAGCGCGGTTCGAGCATCTTTCTGCCACCGGTCGAGTTGCGCCGCAAGGTCGGGGTGGAGGCGCACCGTGTCGGCCGCAAAGCGCACCTGCCACTGGGGAAGCGCCGCCTGCCACGCCTGCTGCCAGTGGTGCGCGAGTTCGCGCAACGGGAGTTGTGCGGCCCACACCGCTGACGGGTGCGAACTGCTGAGTGCGACGACCCCCAGCCCCTCTTTCTGGGTTTGCCACCAAGAGGACCACAAAGCAAGCAGCGCCGCCCCCCCTTCAAGGAGACCACCTTCTTCACGCACACTCGGAGGCCGTTGGGGAGCGCAAAGCTGTTCTTCGCGCGCAACTGCTTCCCCCTCCTGCGGCTCACTGCTCAGAGCGACCGTCACCGTCCCCGGGAGCGCAAAGAGCTCCAAAGCATTTCGGATTACCCGTTCGTCGGCGTCGCCGGTCGTCAGCTCCCCTTCCCAGAGCCCCGAAGGGGACTCTCGCCAATCGGGGGGGAAGAGGGCTCCCGCCGCCTGTAACGAGCGGTCAAGCTCCTCTTGCAAAACGGGGTTCGAGCGGAGAATGGGAGTCGGTGTGAAGGCGACTCTCCAGCGCCGCTCGTTCACGCGGCTACCCTCCTGCGCGCGGTTGGGGTGGGCATCACGGGATGGTGCAGAAGAGGATGCGGTGGCCGGTGCGGGGGACTCTGGCCACTTCGCGAGCCGCTCTTCGAGGAGCCGCGCGAGCGTCGCCACCGCCCGCTCCCCCATCGACGCCGCCGCCCCCTTGAGGGAGTGGGCGAGCCGCACCGCCTCTTGCCGCTTCCCTGAACTCCAACCGTTCGCGTCGGCGTCAACAAGGAGCGCTTCGATCGCGGCGAGTGTCTCCGCCTTCTCCCGTTCGTAGAGGGCGGACAGCTCCGCGTCATTCACGGGCGACTCCTTGGCGCACCGTCGCGCTGATCTGTTGCGCCTGTTGGCGCAGATCCTCTTCGGCCTCGCGCTTCAAAACGATGATGCTGATGCGGCGGTTCTGCGGCGCGTAGGGGTCATCGGGCACGAACGGGACGGTATCGGCCATTCCGACGACGCGGAAGACCTTCTCCGGGTCGAGCCCGCCAGCGACCAGCTCACGGCGCGCGGCGTTCGCCCGGTCGGCCGAGAGCTCCCAGTTGGAAATGCCGCGGCCGTTGTTCGCGAAGGGCGTCGCGTCGGTATGGCCAGCGATCATGATCCGGTTCTCGATCCCCCGGAGCGTTCGACCGATGAGCCTCAGGAGGTCGCGCATGTAGGGCTGCACCTGGGCGCTTCCAGAGGCGAACATCGGCCGGTTCTTCTCGTCGACGATTTCGATCGCGAGCCCGTCGTCGGTGATCTGCATGCGGATTTGGTCACGCAACGCCCTCAAGGTGCTATCGGCTTCGATCATCGCCTCCAGGAGCGACCGCACCCGCTCCATCTGCGCGATCTCGCGCTGCCGCTCCTGCTCCTTCTGCGCCGCCTCAGCGCTGTTCGCGTCGGCACCGCTCAACCGTTCTTCGGCATCGGCTTTATTTTTACTCTCCGACCGCCCTTTTACAGGCATCGACCCCTCGCCGCCGTCCCGCTGAAAGGTGCTTTTCGAGGGGGTGTCGCCCTTCTTGACCTGTCCCACCCGTCGGCTGAGGTCTTCCCCACCCCCGGGGATGATCCGTTCGGCGTCCCCCGATCCGCTCCCTCCGTCGCGGGCCATTTTCAACGGGTTCTGAAAAAATTGTGCGATCCCTTGAAGGTCCCCCTTGGCGGTCGACCCCAGCAGCCACATCAGCAGGAAGAAGGCCATCATCGCAGTAACGAAGTCGGCGTAGGCGATCTTCCACGCCCCGCCGTGCGCGCCGCCGCTCACCTTCTTGACGCGCTTGATGATGATCGGCTGTTGGGTATCGTCGCTCATCGCGCCACCGCACTATTTGCGGTTTTTGAGCTCTTCCTCGAGCTCGGCAAACGTCGGCCGAAGGGTCGACCAGAGGAGTTTGCGGCCAAATTCGACGGCCATCTGCGGAGGATAGCCGTTCATGCTTGCTAAAAGCACCGCTTTCGCGACCTGAAAAGGCTTGCTGCCATCTTCGACCTTGAGCTCAAGTTGGCTTGCGATCGGGGCGACAAAACCGTAGGAGACGAGAATCCCGAGGAAGGTCCCGACGAGCGCGCCGCCGATCATCTTCCCCAACACCGCCGGCGGCTCGCCGACCGAGCCCATGACGTTCACCACCCCCATCACCGCGACGACAATCCCAAACGCCGGCACCGAGTCGGCCGCTTTCGAAATGAGGTGCGCGGGGAGGTGCGCTTCGATGTGGTGGGTTTCGATCTCCTGATCCATCAACCCTTCAACCTCGACGGCGTTGAGGCTGCCACTCACCATCATGCGGAGGTAGTCGGTGATGAACTCGACGAGGTGGTGGTCGTGCAGCACCAAGGGGTACTTACCAAAAATTGCTGACCCTTCCGGGTTTTCGACATCCTGCTCAATCGACATCAACCCCTCTTTCCGCACCTTCGTCAGAATCTCGAAAAGGAGCGCGAGGAGTTCGATATAAAACGCCCGGGTGTAGGGGGAGTTCTTGAAGACGGCCGAAAGACCACCCAACGCCGCCTTGAGGGAGCTGGGGTTGTTCGACGCGACAAACCCACCGATGAGGAGCCCGACGATTGCGATGTACTCCGTCGGAACGAAAAGGGCCGCGAGGCTCCCATGCACCGCGTAAGTGCCGAGCGCCGCGGCCAGAATGATCACGTAACCGATCAGGAGAAACATCGCGCGCTAGCCGATTTTGGAACGATCAGATCTTTTCTGCAGTAGGCGTCCGCCTCCGGTTCTTTTTCACCGGAATCGACTGTTGCGAGGACGACAACCGATGTTTGCGATTCTCTTGACTCGCCACTGCACGCGAGGGGATGTGGCAGAGGCCACAGACAAAGGTCTTTGCCGGCTCATAGGCGTGGGTGACGAAGTGGCCGCCGCAGACCGAACAGGGGGTGAGCTGCAGGAGCTCGGCGTCAATAAAGCGCAGGAGTGTCCACGCACGGGTAATGCTCAAGACCGGCTCGACCTGCACCACGTCCGCTGCGTCGAGGTAGAGCTGATACGCGGTGATCAGCCGCCGGCGCCGGTCTACCTCTGCCACTTGCCGCCAGAAATTGGCAAAGAGCGTCGAATGGACGTTCGGCTGCCAACTCATGAACCAATCGGTCGAGAAGGGCAACATCCCTTTGGGAGGGGAGACGCCGCGCACCTCTTTGTAGAGCTTCAGCAGCCGGTCGCGGCTCAAGACGACCTCCGCTTCCAAGAGTTGCATCCGCGCCCCAAGGCGGATCAGTTCGGCCGCAAGCGCCACCTCTTGGGCGTCCATCTCGATCGACTCATGCTTCTTCGCCATCACGCTCTCCCACGATTCGCGTTTTTCTTTCCCTCTTCTGCGCCAAAATGAGCGCGTGGAGCTGTGCCGCCACCTCATCCCGCGCCGACTCCCCAGCAAGCTCCCTGAGGAGCGCACCGCTGAAGCGAAATTGGGGCACCACCATCACCCCTTGCGCCAACCGCGCCAATTTGGCAGGAGAGGCGGCAAGCAGCCACCGCAGATCCTCCTCCGCCACCCCGAGTTTCACCGCTGCCGCAGCGAGATTCTCCTGTGCCATCTGCCGGGCCAGGAGCAGAAAGCTCGTGTTCAATTCACGAATCTCGTCGGCGAAATCGGGCGCGGGCATCGGGCACCTCCTCTGCTCACGAAGTATAGCAAGAAGAGAAGCGGAGCCAAAAGAGAAAAAGCGCAGGGAAAGGGGCGCAATTTACCTTTGTGGTTTTTTTGCTACACTGGCGGCAATGTGCCCCTGGTTGCGCCCCCATGAAGTTCTGTTCAGTCTGCGGCCATCCCGTCGAACGCAAGGTCCCGCCAATGGACCATCTACCGCGCTTCGTCTGCCCCAACTGTCAGACGATCCACTACGAAAACCCGCGCGTCGTCGCGGGCACGCTTCCGTTATGGGGCGATCAGGTTCTCCTTTGCCGCCGCGCGATCGCCCCCCGCGTCGGTTTTTGGACCCTGCCAGCAGGCTTTCTCGAGTGCAACGAGAGTACGCAGCAGGCGGCTGTGCGGGAGACGTGGGAAGAGGCCGGCGCACGCGTAGCCATCGACGCGCTCCATGCCCTCATCGACGTTCCCCACATCCACCAGGTCCATCTCTTTTACCGCGCCCAGCTGCTCGACCGCCACTGGCACCCAGGCTTCGAGACACTCGAGATCCGCCTCTTCCCTCTCTCGGCAATCCCTTGGGAGGAGTTGGCGTTTGCGACGGTACGACGGGCGTTGCAACACCTCCAGGAGTGGCAGGAAAGCGTCTCCCACCCCTTGGAGCGCTTCACCGCCCCTCTTCCCCCTCTGGTTGCAACCCTCTCCCCTAGCGGTTGAGCTCCACCACCCCCACCGCGTACCGTTCGGCAAAGGGTCTGGTGGAGTGGACCCCCTCCTCATAGGCAAGCAGTCGGTACCCCTTCGCCTCGCTCTGTTCGGTCACCCTCTGCGCGGCGCGTTGAAAAATGCGCCACGACTCGCCGTTGCCCCCGGTTGCCAGCGGCCGCATTGTGAGCACGATCCGCACCACCCGCTCCGACTCGGGCTGAACGGCGATCTCCCAGTTGGGGGCAAGGGGGTCATACAGGGCATAGGCAACGAGTGCCGCGCCACCCAGCTGGCGCAAAAGACCGAGGTGGGAGATCGTCGCTCCTCCCGCCGTCGCTTGAGTCCCGGTCGCCCCCGTCGCTCCCCCTCCTGCCGCTGTACCCCCCGCTGCACCAGCTGCGGAGGTCGATGTGAGCCCGAGGGAGCTCGAGGAGAGCAGCAGCGCCCCGCCCGCAGCACCTGCCCCCCACGCGCCATATTCGGCAACAGGCCGCTCTGCGGCACACCCCGCGAGCGCGAGGAGCGCAGCCACCCAAACCACACAGGAGTAGAGACGCGAACCCAACGGTTGGTTACCCATCGTTCGCCCTCACAGATATTGGAAGAGGCTCAAGTTCGACACCTTCACGAACGACTGCTGCGCCGCTGAAAGGACCATCTGCTGCTGGGCCAGGCGCGAGAGCGCTTCGGTGTAGTCGAGATCCTCGATGCGCGACCGCGCCTGAGCGTAATCGACGTCGAGCGCTTTGCCCATGTCGGTGAGCGCGTCGAGCTCGGCGAGCTGCGCCCCCACCTTTGCGGTGTACTGCTGTACCCGCGCCAGGAAGCGATCGACCGCTGCAATCCCCTGGCTGGGTGCATGGCCGGTTGCCCCCCCTGCCGTTGCCGGGTCGAGCGCGTCGATTGCATCTTGCAGGTCGTTGAAAAAGCGGGCAAGGGGGTATTGGGTTGGCGGCCCTGCAACGAAAGTGCTCTGGTCGGCGTCGAAAAGACCGCCTGGCGCCCCTGCGGCCGAGCCAGGGACGTTGGCGTCGATCAGCCGCGCCGCCCCCACCTGCATCTGTTTGACCTGGGCATCCCCTTGATAGTAGTAGCGGTTAGGAGTCGTCGGGTCGCTGTCGTGGTCGCCGAAGGCGATCGGCGGTCGATCATTTTTGAAGCCGCCGAAGAGGTAGTTCCCCTGCCCATCCTGGCTGTTGGCGAGACCAACCAGGTGGGCGAGCTGGCTGCGCAGGTCGCTCGCAAGCGCCGCCCGGTCCGACGCGGCGAGCGTCCCATCTCCCGCTTGGACGAATTTGTCGCGCAGGTAGTTGAGGGTGTCGCTCATCTGCGTCAAGCGGCTGTCGGTCAGGCTCAAGAGATCCTTCGCGTAGCCGATGTTTTCGAGAAACTGGCGGTTCACCCCTTGCGACTGCTGCAGTTCCAGGCTTCTTGCCGCCCGCACCGGGTCGTCCGACGGCACCACCATCTTACGCCCAGAGGCGACCTGCTGCTGCGTCTGATGGAGCTCCGTTTGCGCCCGCTGCATCGCGAAGATGTTGCGGTCATAGACCTGGCTCGTAGCAATCCGTAACATCGCCTGCCTCCTTCCTTACCGCGCGATCGCCAACACTTCGTCGAAGAGTTTTTGCGCGATCTGCATCGTCTTACTCGCCGCTTGGTAGGCCTGTTGAAACTGGATGAGGTTTGCCGCCTCTTCGTCGAGGTTCACCCCCGCGTAGCTGTCGCGCATCCCCTGCACCTGATCGACGAGCGCTTTGCTTGCGCTCGCCTCGGTCTGGATCGCGCGCGCGACGGTCCCCAACGCCGCCACACCACTCGCCCACGCCGTCTGAAAAGTCGCAGTGGGGTTGCCGCTCACGTCGGCAAAGAGGATTTTGCGGGTCTGAAGTGCGGCAAGGAGCAACATATTGGCGTTGTCCCCCGGACCGGTACCGGTGGGGGTCGTCGGATCATTGGCCGCAGCCGCGACCGCGCGCGGGTCGGTGATCGCCACTGCCAAATTCCCCCCTTGCGCCTGGAACGGGCGCACGACAACCCGCTCACCCGCCGCTAAACTCCCGGATAACGTCAACCCTTGGAAGGTCGCCGGAAGCGCTGCGCCGCTGTAGAGGGACTGACCATCCCGAATCCGGGTGATCGTGTAGTTGGCGCCGTCATAGCGCACCTCAAACGAATCGGGCTGCATCGCGGCGAGATTGAGCGGGCTCGCCCACCCCACTGTGAGCGTACTCCCTTGATCGCCGGTAAAGCTTTGCGACGCAGGAACACCCGCGAAGAGGTCACGGTTGTTGACCCCGTCGAGCCCATACCCCTGGCGGTGCTGGTCATTGACCGCAAGCGCAAGGGTCGTCGCGAGAAAGCCCAATTGATCCTGCATGCGGTCGAGCCCGTCGCGGCGAAACGCCAAGAGCGCCCCCAATTCACCGCCACTGATCAACCCCTCGGGCAACACCTGGGGAGCGCCGCTGCCACCAAACTGGTAGGTGACCCGCAGGTGGTTGCTGTCGGCCGGGTCAGGGGCGGTCGCGAGCGTCGCACTCGCGACCCCTTGAACGAGCGTCTGGCCGCTGCCGATGAAGACCGACATCATCCCTTGGTCATCGACAACCGTCTTGATCCCGACGAGCTCGGCGAGCTTTTTTGCAAGCTGGTCGCGCTGATCCAAGAGGTCATTGGGCGGTGCCTCAGAGCCCCGTGCGGAGGCGCGAAGAATCTGCTGGTTCATCTCGGCGATTTGCCCCGCCAACAGGGTAACCTGCTGAACCACGCCGTTGAGACGCTGTTCGACGTCGTGGCGGATCTCGTCCATCCGGGTGTCGAAGAGGCGGAATCGGGCGGTGAGCACTTCGGCATGGGAGAGGAGCGACTGGCGGGCGGCGATACTCTCGGGGTTATCCGCCACCTCTTGCGCCGCGTCGAAAAAGCTCTGCAACGCGGGCGAGAGCCCCGCGTCGGGGTCGGCGACGAGATTATCGAGCGGCGCGATCAGCTCCTGCTGGTGCTGCGCCTGCGCGTGGCGGGTCGTCGCCGCGAGGAGGTTACCCTGAAGAAACTGGTCGTAGAGCCGTTCAACCCCCACCAAAAGCGTACCGCGCCCGATGTAGCCAAACCCGGCAAACTGCGGAAATTGGGTACTCTGATTGACCCGCTGCCGGCTGTACCCTTCGGTATTGGCGTTGGCGATGTTGTGGCTTGCGGTGTCGAGCTGATAGCGTGCCGCCATCAGGCCGGTCAAACCGATCTGCAACATCCCCATCGTTCCGCTCCTTCTCGCTACGCTTCAGCCAGAATCAAGCAAATTTCATGCCTGAAACTTCGGCAATAGCGCTTTGAAAGGGGACACTTTTGATCACCCGCACGAGCTTCTGCGCGTAGTGGGGGTCGGTCGCGTAGCCGCCCGCCGCCAACGCGCGCGCGAACGCCTCCGGAGTAGATACCCCCTTGACCGACTGGTAACGGCCACTCTCCTGAACCAACCGGACATAGTCGGCAAACGCCTCCTGCGCACTCGGGTAAGAGCGAAATTCCGCCCACTGCTGCTGTGGTCGTCCGTTGAGGTATTCGGTGGTGCGGACCCGAACCCTCTCTCCTGCCCACCCTGCGCCCGCTTTGATGTTGAAGAGGTTGTTGGTCGAACGCCCGTCGGGGTGCTTGAGGATCGAAGCGCCCCACCCTGTCTCCAATGCCGCTTGGGCAAGAAGGAATTGCGCCGGCACCCCCAAAGCTGCCGCCGCCTCTTCAGCAGCCGGCAACAGTTGCCGGACAAATGAGGCGATCCGCTCAGGAACCGCAGCCCCTTCGGAAGGGGGTTGAAAGGTGATGGGGGATGCGTTGGCGGGAGCAGAGGTGCGCATCGCTTCTTGATCGATGAGCGTTTGGGCGCGCGCCGAGAGGTCGGCAAAGAGCGACGGCGGCAAGGGCTCTTGCTGTTCGTCGTTCCGAACAAGCGGCGTCGAAGTCTCCGACTCAGCCACCGGACGCAGCTCGGGGTCCAAACCCAACAGATCGCGCCACCACGTCCGCTCGGCGACGAAGGAGCGTTCGCTCACGGGCGCCGCCACCGCTTCCGCCCCGTTTGCGAGCTGCTGCTCCGTGTTGTTTGCCGCTGGCTGCTCCACACCTTTTGCTGTTTGCGGCTCCACCCTATTCGGGACACCGTTCGCCGCGTCGCCGCTTTGCGGCAACCATTGCCGGGTGAGCATCCGCGCAAGCCCCACCCCGCCGCTCTTTGCGAGGTCGTTCGCCAACTGCTGGTCTGAGAGCTCTTGCCACATCTTGCGCGCGCTCGAATCGAAGAGGGTGTTTTCCGGAACGGTTGCGCGCATCGCCTTGATCATCTGCTGCAGCATCAACGCTTCAAACTGCTGCGCAGCGCCGCGAATGGCACCTGCGGAGTCGCTGCCGCGCGCAGCGCGGCGCAATGCGTCCACTGAGCGGGGGTCAAACGCGGGGAGCGAAGGGACGGCCATCTTAGATCACCTCCAGGTCGGCCTCAAGCGCCCCGGCCGCTTTCATCGCCTGGAGAATGCTGATGAGATCGGTGGGAGTCGCCCCCAAGGTATTCAACGCCTGCACCACCTCGGCAAGGTTTGCCCCCCCTTTGAAACGGTGGAGAATTGCCGGTGGCTGTTCAATCGCCACTTTGCCTTGCCGTGCCGCGACGGTTGCACCGCCGGCAAGGGGCGCGGTGGGTTGGCTGACTGCAAGCTCCTCGCCCACCGTCACCTTCAGGTTCCCGTGGGCGATCGCCACTGGCTTCAAGCGGACCTCCTGGTTGATCACCACCGACCCGGTCCGGCTGTTCACCACCACCTTCGCCGCCTCAGTGGCTGGAGTCACCGCGAGCTCTTGGAGCTGCCCCAAAAAGGCCACCCGCGCGGTGGGCTCCTCGGGCGCATGCACCAGGATCGTCCGGCCATCGCGTGCTTCCGCGGTACCGAAGCCAAATTTCTGGTTGATCGCGCTGACCACCCGCGTCGCGGTGGCAAAATCGGTGTTCTTCAGCTCAAGCTGGAGCGGACCACTCGAGGCAAAATCGACCGGCACAGCGCGCTCGACCGTCGCTCCGGCGGGAATGCGCCCGGCGGAGAGGTGGTTGATCGTCTGCGCTGCCCCCCCTGCTTGCGCCCCTGCCCCACCGACCAGGATATTCCCCTGCGCAATCGCGTAGGTCTGGCCGTCGGCCCCTTTGAGCGGTGTCATCACCAACGTCCCGCCGCGCAGACTCTTCGCGTTGCCGATCGACGAGACGGTAACGTCGATCCGCTGCCCGGGCTGGGCAAACGGGGGGAGTTCGGCGGTCACCATCACCGCGGCGACATTTTTGAGCTGCAGCCGGGTCCCAGGAGGCAACGTCACGCCGAGGTTACGCAGCATGTTGAGGGTGCTCTGCACCGTAAACGGCGTCTGCGTCGTCTGGTCGCCCGAGCCGTCGAGGCCGATCACCAGCCCGTAGCCGACCAGTTGGTTCTCCCGCACCCCGGCAATCGTCGCCAGCTCCTTGAGCCGCGCCGCTTCGCTCGGCACCACCAGCGTCGCGAGCACGACCGCCACCAGCCAATTGGTCCACCTGCTCATAGGCCACCACTTAGAAGGGGAGGAAGTTGAGGAAGAAGCGCTGCAACCACCCCATCCGCTGCGCCTCGTCGATGTAGCCGCTGCCGACATATTCGATGCGCGCGTCGGCCACCTGCGTCGACTCCACGGTGTTCTGCCCCGAAATGGTGTCGGGGTTCACCACCCCCGAAAAGCGGATGTACTCCCGCCCCTGGTTGATCGCAAGCTGCTTCTCCCCTGAGACGAGGAGATTGCCGTTGGGGAAGGTGTCGATCACCGTCACCGTGATCGTTCCGTTGAAGGTATTGTCTGCTGAGGCTGACCCCTTCCCTTCGAGGCTCATATCGGAACTGGCGGTGAGTCCTAAGCCGGCGAGGCCATTGAGCGGGAGCCGACCCAGCGCGTCGACCTTTTCGGAACTGTTCGTCTTCCGCTTGGCATTGGCATCCGAATTCTTCTTCGCCGAGGTCTTCTCCACCAGGTTGATCGTCAAAATATCGCCGACGTAGCGCGGTTTGCGGTCCTCAAAGAGCGGGCGTGACGCTTGGGGGCGAAAGATCGCGCCGGTTGCCGCTGGTTGGGTGTCGATCGGCACGGGGCGGGCGGTCATCGGTTGATGGACGATCGCCGGAGGGGTCGTGTCGAGCGCGGCGCACCCGGTGACCGCCACCGCGCCAAGAACCGCCACGCACCGTACCATCCCCCGTAAGGTGTTCATCCCTGCATGCGCACCTCTTTTTGCCGCATCCATGACTGACCTCCTGCGTCGTTAGAGTTGCGTCAGCCGCGCGAGCATCTGATCCGACGTCTGGATCGCTTTGGTGTTCAACTCGTAGGCCCGCTGGGTGACGATCATGCTCACGAGCTCCTCGGCCACATTGACGTTGGAGTTCTCGACGTACCCCTGCACGAGGTTTCCCGCCCCGTTCGTCCCTGGGACGTTGACCTGCGGTGGGCCACTCGCTGCCGTTTCAGCAAAGAGGTTCTCCCCAAGCGCCTGCAGCCCCCCTTCATTGACGAAGGTGACCAGTTGAATCTGCCCCACCTGCACCGGGGCAACTGCCCCCGGTTGCAGCACGCTCACCGTCCCGTCTTTGCCGATCGTGATCGAAAGGGCATCAGCAGGGATGTTGATCGCATCGGCAAGGGGGTAACCCGACGCGGTGACGACGTTCCCCTGGTTGTCGAGCTGCAGCGATCCGTCGCGCGTGTAGGCGACCGTCCCGTCGGGCATCTGGATCTGCAAAAAACCGCGCCCTTGGATCCCGACGTCGAGGGGGTTGTCGGTCTTCTGGAGTGTCCCCTGAAGAAAGATCCGTTCAGTCGCAACGGGCCGCACGCCGGTCCCGATCTGTAGGCCGCTACCGATCTGGTTCTGTTGCGTATTCTGCGCCCCGGGCTGCCGCAGTGTCTGGTAGAGGAGGTCCTCAAAGACCGCCCGCTGCCGTTTGTAGCCGGTGGTGTTGACGTTCGCCAGGTTATGCGAGATCACGTCGAGCTGGGTCTGCTGCGCATCGAGCCCCGTTCGGGCAATCCAGAGCGAGCGAATCATGTCACTCTCCTTGTGGTTCCTGTGAAGAGGATAGCCGAGCAACTGATGCGCCCGCGGGCGAAGAAGCGCCCCTTTTACCCACCAATTTCCTTAGCGGGGTGTAAGGAGCGCCGTTGCCCGCTGGTCGTCCTCTTCCGCGACCTTGATCGCTTTGGTGTTCATCTCAAATTGGCGCGCGAGCGCAATCATCCGCACCATCTGGTCGACGACATCGACGTTCGACTTTTCGAGATACCCTCCCCGCACCTGCACGCCCGCTGCCTCAGCAGGCTGCGGCGTCCCCGGCGGAAGGCGAAAGAGGCCGTCGTCGCCCCGCTGCAATTGGGCAAGCGGCGGATCGACGAGCCGCAGCCGCCCAACTGCTTCGACCTGTCTCGTCGCGGGGTCGACGGCATTGACGGTGCCGTCGTTGCCGATGAGATATTCGCGGTCGGGCGGCAGGGCGATCGGCGCGCCCCCTTCGCCGAGAACCGCCTGACCGCTCGGCAGCCGCAACACCCCCCCGGAGTCGACCTGAAAGGCGCCGTTGCGGGTGTAGGCCTCACCGCCGTCGGGTGTCTGCACCGCAAACCAGCCGCGCCCGGCGATCGCGACGTCGAGCGGCCGACCCGTCAATTCGAGTGCGCCGTCGCTGAAGCGGGCAGAGAGGGTCGCGTCGACGACAAAGGCGCGGCTGGGGAGCGCCTGGCTGTGGACGTTCACCGCCCGCAACCGGTGCATCGCCTCTTTGAAGCCGGGGGTGTCGGCGTTGGCGAGGTTGTTCGCCACCGCCGCCTGCTGCTCGAGGGTATATTTCGCCCCGGTCATCGCGAGGTAGATCATCCGGTCCACTGCTCACTCCTTACTGGGTTTAGCGCAGGTTGATCACCGTCTGGAGGATCTGGTCTTGCGTACGGATCGACTGCGCGTTCGCCTGGTAGGCACGCTGCTGGATGATCATATTGACGAGCTCCGCGGTGAGGTCGACGTTCGACGACTCGACCGAGCCGCCGCTGATGAAACCGCGTGTCCCCGACCCCGGAATCCCCGCTGCGGCTTGCCCCGATTCGAGCGACGCGGCCCACATGTTGTCCCCCATCGAAATCAGCGCGTTGGGGTTGCGGAAGGTGGCAATCGCCACCGTCGCGATATCTTTCACGTCGCCGTTGGTGTAGCGCGCCTGCAGTCGACCCTCTTTGGTCACCGAGACACTCGCCAACTCGCCCGCTGGGCGACCGTCCTGCGAGAGCGTCGTCACCGAGGAGGCAAGCGAATATTGCGTCGCATTGAAGGTGACGTCGAGCACCCCGTCGCCGCCGCCACCAAAATCGGCCCCGTTCGCCAGAGGTGAAGTGATATTGGCCGTAAAAGTGGGGGACGACGTCAGCGCCCCGGCCCCGTCAAAGGTCAGCGTCGTGACGGGTGATGGCGTCACCTTCGCCGGATCGCCATCGAACGATCCATACACTTTCCAGGTTCCAGCTGCGGTTTTCTGGAAATAGTAGGTCAGATTGTGGGCGATCCCGAGCGAATCATACACTTGCACCGAGGTGCTGAAGTTGTAGGTGGTGGGATCGGTTGCGTTGAAGGTCGCGGTGATCACCGGCTGCCCGGCGTCGAGGTTGAAGGTCATCTCAACCTGGCTCGTCTCTGCCGGTTTTCCGGCGTCAAAAGGCACCTTAATCGGTTGGGGGTCGCCAGCACCCGCCGCCCCGGGGTAACCGAGGAGCTGGTAGCCGTTTGCCGAGATCACGTAGCCGTCTTTGTCGAGCTGAAACTCGCCGGCGCGGGTGTAGAACATCTGCAGGTCGTTCGCCACCGGCCGCTTGGTGATGAAAAAGCCGTCGCCGTTGATCGCCATGTCGAGTGCGTTCCCGGTGGTGGTAATGCTCCCTTGGGTGAAGTTTTGCCGCACCGCCGGGACACTGACGCCACTTCCCACCTGCATGTAGGGGTTCGCCCCCAGCGTGGTCGAGTAGACGTCGGCAAAGATTGTCTGGTTCGCTTTGAAGCCCGTCGTGTTGGCGTTGGCGACGTTGTGGCTGATCACGTCGAGCGCTTTGGCGGAACTGGAGAGGCCACTCAACCCTTGTTGGAATGCCATCGCTCTGCTCCCTAACTCAGTACCTGTTTGATCTCATCGAGGCGGAAGATCCCGAGATCCCCCAACTGAAGGTCTGCCCCCGAGCTGCCGCGCACCACTGCGGTCACCTGCGCAAGTTGCAGTGCCTTGGCCTCAATGCGGTCACTCCCCGCTTTCGCTTCGACCACCATGCGGTAGGAACCGGTTGCTGCCTGCTGCCCGTCGTCGGCACGGCCGTCCCAGAGGAAGTTGAAGCTCCCCGCCTCGTGCGCCCCGAGATCGAGCTTGCGCACCGGTAGCCCGTTGGCGTCGAAAATCGTCACCACCACCTGGTCTGCCGGTTGGCTCAATTCGACCCCGCCGATTCCGCCAGCCTGGGTGAGGGTGAGCTTCTCTCCTTCGACAAGCACGCCGCGCCCGACCAGCGCCGAGAGTTCTGACACGCTGTTGGTGTCGAGAAACTGCTGAAAAAGTTTGTTGAGGTTCTCGATCCCCTGCACCGTGCTCATCTGCGCCAACTGCGACGTCACCTCGGCGTTGTCCATCGGCTTGAGCGGATCCTGGTTTTTGAGTTGGGTCGTGAGCAGCGTCAAGAAGCGGTTCTGCATCTCGTCGGTACCCGACGAAGTGGCCATTTTCCTTTGCCCGAGGCGCGCCAAGATGGCGTCGGCCTGGGTGGAAGTCTGGGCCGCAGCGGAAGGGATCGCAGCCATTCTCTTGCTCCTTGATCATTACCCTTGCAGGAGGCGCAGCACTTGCTGCGGTTGCGCATTCGCCTGCGCAAGCATCGCTGTACCCGCCTGTTGCAGGATCTGCGCGCGGGAGAGCGCCGCGGTCTCCTGGGCGAAATCGGCGTCCCGGATGCGGCTGCGCGACGCCGAGAGATTTTCGATCGCGCTCTGCAGGTTATTGATCGTCGCCTGGAAGCGCGACTGCACCGCGCCCAGCGTCGCCCGAAAATCGTTCACTGTTTTGAGCGCTGCGTCGATCGCGCTCACCGCCGACAATGCTTCGGCCACCCCGTTGATCGAGAACGCCGAGCTGGTGGCTCCAGCGCTTCCAGCAACCGCCGAACCGACTCCGCCAGAGAAAATGCTGAACGCGTCAAACCCGATCTTGTCGTTCGCCGTGATGGCGCTCGCGCCACCCGAGATATACACCCCATTACTAAAGTCCGCGCTGGCAGCGGTTGTCGTCCCAGAGAAGTTCGCTCCGACCTGGAAGATGAACGCGGCATTACCGGTTGCTGCCGAAAGGACCTTGACGCCATTGAATTCCGTATCCCGCCCGATCCGCTCGATCTCCAACTGGAGCTGACGAAACTCCTTCTGCAGCGCGTCGCGGTCAGCAGCCGAGTTGGTCGCGTTCGCAGACTGGATCGCCAGGTCGCGCATCCGCTGGAGAATGTCGCCGATCTGGCCAAGCGCCCCTTCGGTGACCTGCGCCATTGAGATCGCGTCGTTGGCGTTGCGTACCGCCACAGTCATGCCGCGAATGCCGGCGGTCATCCGTTCGGAGATCGCCAAACCGGCGGCGTCGTCTTTCGCGCTGTTGATCCGCAACCCTGAGCTCAGCCGCTCCATCGCCGTCTGCAGTTCAAGCCCCGATTTATAGAGGTTGCGCTGCGTATTCAGGCTCATAATGTTGGTGTTGATCACTGCCATGATGCTTCTCCTTTCGTCAAAACAGACCTACCCGCACTGTTGGATCGTTCCCCTAGGCCGTCACTGACCCAGGCTCAGTGTTTTCTTTAGCAAATCTCGTGCCGTATTCATCACCTCGACGTTGTTCTGATAGGAGCGCGACGCCGAGATCATGTTCACCATCTCCTCCACCACATTGACGTTGGGCATCCGCACGTAGCCGTTCGCGTCAGCGGCAGGGTTGTGGGGGTCGTAGACCATGCGGAAAGGGACGGCGCTCTCCACAATCTCCTTGACTCGCACCCCTTTGGCGCTCTCGCCCGCAACAGGTTTTACTTGGAAGACTACCTGTTTGCTGCGGTAGGGTTGGCCGTTCTCGTCGACCACGCTCTCGACGTTGGCGAGGTTTGACGCGGTGGTATTAAGCCGAACCGATTGGGCGCTCAGTGCCGATCCGGCGACCTGAAAGAGGTTGAGAAGCGTCATCGCCTATTCTCCCTTATTGGCCTGTGATCGCGGTCCGCATCCCGCGCAGCAGTCGGTTGATGAAGTTGAGGCTCGACTCGTAGTAGAGGGTCGTTTCGGCAAACGCGGCGCGCTCCTGATCCATATCGACGGTGTTGCCGTCGACACTGCTTTGCAGCTCCGTCCGGTAACCGGTGAAGGGGTCGAGTGAGCTGACGCCTCCTCCCCCTTCGCGATGGGCGGGATGGGTCCGTTTGAGGGAGGTTCTCTCCCCTTTCCCCTCGCGCACGGCGTTGAGCGCGGCGCGAAAATCGAGATCTTTCGCTTTATAATGAGGCGTATCGGCGTTGGCGATGTTGGACGCGATCAGCTGCTGCCGTTGGTTATGGACACGCAGCGCCTGGCGCTGAAAGGCCAACACGTTTTCCATTTTGTCACTCATCGTTCTGCTCCTTGGTGCTTCACCCACCCAAACAGTAAGCAGGTTGCATGCCAGAGAGAATAGCGGGTTTTTCTTCGCACGATTGGCGGAAAAAAGGGACTTTTCCCCGGCAATTGGCCAATCTTGCCGCGGCAAAGGTTGCCGTGGCGCTGCTTTTGTCCGCGCTCCTCTTGCCCGGTTGGGTTACCGCTGCGCCCCAGCCGGCAACCCTTTCGGTGGGCGACCTCACCCAACTCATCGAAGAGACGGTGAGGGGTGAAACCCGCGGTTGGCAGGATCGCGTGACGGTCGAAATTGCGCTCCCTGCCGAGATCAACCAGCTCCCCCCTTGCGCCGTCGCTCAGCCAGAGCTCCCCGCGGGCCAGCGCCTCTGGGGGCGGATCTCGATCCCTCTTCGCTGCCTTGCCCCGAACCCGTGGCAGATCAACGTTCCGGTGGTCGTGCGCCGCTTTGGGCGTTTCGTGGTGAGCGCACGGCCGCTCCGCCACCGCGACCCCCTCGCGGCAGATGACCTCCAGGTGACGGAGGGGGAGCTGACGACGTTACCCGACGATCTCATCCGCACCCCCGACGAGGCGATCGGCAAGATTCTGCGGGTGAGCGTCGCAGCGGGACAGCCGCTCCGAGCAGGCTGGCTTGCGGCCCCGACGGTGATCCGCAACGGTCAGCCGGTCACCGTGATTCAGGAAGGGGAAGGGTTTCGCATTGAGACGGAAGGATATGCGATGAACAGCGCTGCTGTGGGCGAAGGGGTGCGGGTGCGCCTCCCCAACCGGCAGGTGGTCGAAGGGGTGGCCAACGGGGCGGGAAGTGTCGTGATCCCCTCAAGAAATTCATCCCCGAACCGTTAACGCCCTTATTCCAATGAAGTGAGAGCAAAGCGATGAAACTCAATCCCACTGGGCTACCAACCGTTGGCAGCTCGGTACAACAAAACCTCCCAGTTGGCCGCAAAGGAGAAGGAACTCCGGTTGGGAAAACGGCCTCAGTGCCCGCCGCACCACCATCTTCTTCCGATTCGGTCGAACTTTCAAGCCAAGCAGCGCTCTTAGCGCGCGCGGAGGCGAAGATGAATGAGGTGCCCGAAATCGACTGGCAGCGGGTGGAAGAGCTCCGGAGCGCAATCCAGAGTGGCCAATTTCGCGTCCATCCCGAGCGCATCGCCGACCGGCTCCTTGCCGAGGTCGACCACCTCTTGCAGCCGCAATCACCATGAGTGACGGGCCGCTCCCCTCGCCCACAGCGACCCAGTCGACGCTGCTTGCCCGCATCCTGCAAGAGGAGGCGGCAACGCTCGCCCAATTCCAGGCGGTACTCGACCGGGAAAAGGAAGCACTTTCTGGCAACGACGCGGCGCTTTTGGAAGCGGTGATCGGCGAAAAGAACCGTCTTGCCGATCAACTCCAGGGATTTGAGCGGCAAAAGCTGCGCGTGGTGGCAAGCACCGTCCCCGCCGCAGAAGAGGCGACGCTACGCCAGATTCTTGCCGCATGGCAACAGTTGCCGCCCCATGCAGAGGCGTGGGACGAAATTTGCCGGTTGGCCCGGGCGTGCCAGACGCGCAATCAAGAAAACGGAGCGATTCTCCGCGAAAAGCAACGCTTCACTCAGGAGGCACTTGCTGTACTACTCGACGCGGAAAAGCGGCTCGACACCTATGACGGGAAAGGTTTTGCGCAACTCACGCTCCCGACTCGCTCACGGACGATCGGTTCCGCGTGACTGGCTTGCCAACCCGACTCACACCCGTTCGAGCCGCGCCACGCTCAAGAGGAGCCGCTTGACCCCCACCTGAGGGCCAAAGCGCACGGTGGCCTGTTGCTGAGCGCCGCTCCCTTCGAGCGCAACGATCACCCCCTCGCCAAATTTGGGGTGGCGCACACTCTGTCCCGGCCACCAGGAAGAGGGAGTCCCATGCCCCGCTGCCGAGCGCACGGCAAACGGTTCGACCGGTGCCTGTCTTAGGGAACTCACCGCCTGCGCTCCTCTTCGCCCGGAGAGGGGAAGGAGGAGCGATTCGGGAATCTCGGCAACGAAGCGTGAAACCGGCCGGTAGCGAGTCGCCCCGTGCCAGAGGCGGCTTGCTGCCCAAGTGAGGGTCAGTCGCTTTTTGGCGCGGGTCACCGCGACGTACATCAGCCGCCGCTCCTCCTCGAGCGCACTGTGGTGGTGCGCGACATCGGCGAGCGCGTTTTCGTGGGGGAAGACCCCCTCCTCAAGCCCGACGAGAAAGACCGCGTCAAATTCGAGCCCTTTTGCCGCGTGCACCGTCATCAGCTGAACCGCGCGCGCCCGTTCGTCCGCCTGCATCTCCCCCGACTCGAGCGCCGCGTGTTGGAGAAAGAGCGCGATCATCTCGTGACCGGTGAGCCCCACCCCTTCCCGTGCCATCTCGGTGACAAATTCGTGGCCCGCATCGACGAGCGCCGCGAGGTTCTCCAACCGCTCCTCGCGGACCGTCCGATTCTCTTCCGCCTCATAGAAGGCGCGCAGGCCGCTGCGGTCGATCACCCGGGCGATCGCGTCGGGTAGCGCGAGCGTGGCCGTCTCGTCGCGTAACGTCTGGATCAGTTCAGCAAAACGCTGCACCGCCGCACCCCCCCGGCCAGTGAGCCGCTTCGCCCCCTCTTCCCAACTGCCGCAACTGTTCGCCGCAGCCAGAAGCTGCTCGACCGTTTTGCTGCCGATCCCGCGCGCCGGCACATTCACCACCCGCAGCAGCGCATTGGTATCTTCCGGCAGCACCAACAAGCGCAGGTAGGCCAGCGTATGCTTGATCTCAGCACGGTCGAAAAAGCGCAACCCGCCATAGACGCGGTAAGGAATTCCTGCCGCAAGCAGGTGGTGTTCAAAGAGGCGCGACATCGCGTTGGTGCGGTAGAGGATTGCGATCTCGTCGGCGCTCCAGCCGTCGCGCATCAGCGCTGCGATCTCATCGACGACAAACTGAGCCTCGTGTCCCTCGTCGCTCCCCTCAAAAGTCCGGATCAGCTCCCCCTCACCGCGATCGGTGCGCAACGTTTTTCCCAAGCGCGCCCGGTTGTTCGCGATGATCGCGTTCGCTGCCGCGAGGATATTGCCGACGGAGCGGTAGTTGCGCTCCAAGCGCACCAGCTCGGCGCGGTAGTCGCGGTGAAAACGCTCCAGGAGCGCGCTCATCGCCCCGCGAAAGCCGTAGATCGATTGGTCGTCGTCACCGACGCAGAAGAGCCACGCCCCCGCCTCACCCGTCGAGACGTCGCACGCGAGCGTCTGCAACCAGCGGTATTGCAAGGGGTTGGTATCCTGGAACTCGTCGACCAGCACGTGGGCAAAACGGGCGCGATAGGCGGAGCGCAGCGGCTCGTTGCGCTCCAGGAGCTCAAGCGACCGCAAGATGAGCTCGGCAAAATCGACCACCCCCTCCCGGGCGCAGAGCGTTTCGTACGCTTGCCACAGGTTGACGAGGAGCTCGCCGCGTGCCCCTTGGGGGGTGATCGCGCTCAGCCGCTCCCCCCGCTCCTTGTGGGCGTTGATGAAAGAGACGAGTTCGCGCGGGGCCACTTGCGACTCGGGAATCGCCCACTGCTTCAGCACGCGCTTCGCCAAGGCAAGCTGGTCCGAGGCGTCGAGAATCTGAAACGACGGGGATAACCCGGCGTCCGCTGCATGGCGGCGTAGCATCCGATGGGCAATGCCATGAAAGGTCCCGAGCCACACCCCCCGCTGCACATCGACCGCGTCGGCGTCGACCAATTGCGCGAGCCGCCCGCGCATCTCCTTGGCCGCCTTGTTGGTGAAGGTCACCGCGAGAATCGACCCCGGAGCAACCCCTTCGTGCGCGATCAACCAAGCGATCCGGTGCGTGAGTACCCGCGTCTTTCCCGACCCCGCCCCAGCGAGCACCAACGCGTGGCAAGAGGGTAGAGTCACCGCTGCGCGCTGTTCCGGGTCGAGTTGTTCGAGTAGTTCGGTCACCATTTTTCTTCCTCGATCGTCGCACCCGATTGTACCAACTCCACCTTGCACACTCCGACCTTTTGAAGTATAATTTTCAATTAGTCACTGATCTGACAATTTTCTCCTTTCTTTGCGTGGTTTTGTCTCCCTCCCTCTCCATCTAACCCATGGAGTTCCGCCCGCGGTTTCCCCGCGGGCTTTTTTTTGCCGCTCCCCTTCGCGCTATACTTCGCGTTGCAACGCATCACTAGGATCCGCGATGAAAGAGAAGTACGACCCCTTTGCTGTCGAACAACAGGTCCAGGCAGAGTGGCAGGAAACCCGCCCCTTTGAAGTGACCGAAGACCCGACACGCCCCAAGTTTTACTGTCTCTCGATGTTCCCTTACCCCTCCGGGAAGCTCCACATGGGGCATGTGCGCAACTACACCATTGGCGACCTCCTTGCCCGGGCAAAACGGATGCAAGGGTACAACGTCCTGCAGCCGATGGGTTGGGACGCCTTTGGGATGCCCGCCGAAAACGCCGCGATTCAAAACGGCGTCCCGCCTGCGCAATGGACCTACAGCAACATCGCCTACATGAAGGGGCAGTTGAAGCGCCTGGGGTTTGCGATCGACTGGCACCGCGAACTCACCACCTGTCGTCCCGAATACTACCGCTGGGAACAGTGGCTCTTCAAACGCCTCTACCAAAAGGGGTTGATCTACCGCAAAAAGGGCTGGGTCAACTGGGATCCCGTCGACCACACGGTGCTCGCGAACGAACAGGTGATCGACGGCCGTGGCTGGAGGAGTGGCGCACTCGTCGAGAAACGGGAAATCCCGATGTACTACATGCGCATCACCGCCTACGCGGAGGAGCTCCTCGCAGGGCTCGAGTCGCTCCCCGGCTGGCCGGAGCAGGTGAAGCGCATGCAGGCCAACTGGATCGGCAAGAGTATCGGCGCTGAGGTGCGCTTCCCCTACGACGAGTCGTCGATTGGTGAAGCAGGAGCGCTCACCGTCTTCACCACCCGCCCCGACACCTTGATGGGCGCGACCTACGTCGCGGTCGCCGCCGAGCATCCGCTCGCGAGTCAAGCAGCCGCTTGTGACGAGCGGGTCGCGGCGTTCATCGCCGAATGTCGCCGCGGCTCGGTCGCCGAAGCCGACCTCGCGACCATGGAAAAAAGGGGTGTCCCCACTCCCTACTTCGTCCGTCATCCGCTCACCGGCGAAAAACTTCCGGTCTGGGTCGCGAACTACGTACTGATGGCCTACGGCGAAGGGGCAGTGATGGCGGTACCGGCGCACGATGAGCGCGACTACGCCTTTGCGCAAAAGTACGGCCTTCCGATCCGGCAAGTGATCCAGCCGAAGGGATTCGACGGCGCGATCGATGGGAGCACCCCCTGGCAGGAGCTCTTCGCCGAGAAAGGGATCCTTATCCACTCCGGCCCCTTTACCGGGCTCACCTCGGAAGAGGCCTTCACGGCGATCACTGCGGCCCTTGCTGAGAAGGGACTCGGGGCTCAGCGCACCCAGTATCGGCTCCGCGATTGGGGGATCTCGCGGCAGCGCTACTGGGGTTGCCCGATTCCCGTGATCCATTGCGACCACTGCGGCGAAGTCCTCGTCCCCGATGAGCAGTTGCCCGTGATTCTCCCGGAAGATGTCGCGATCACTGGCCGCGGTTCGCCCCTTGCCGACCGCGCCGACTGGGTGAATGTCCCCTGCCCGCAGTGCGGTCGCCCCGCGCGCCGCGAAACCGACACGATGGACACCTTCGTCGAGTCGAGCTGGTATTTCCTGCGCTACTGCTGCCCCGACAACGACCAGGCGATGGTCGACGACCGGGTCCGCTACTGGATGCCCGTCGACCAGTACATCGGCGGCATCGAACACGCAATCCTCCACCTCCTCTACTCGCGCTTCTTTACCCGGGCGATGCGCGACCTCGGACTCATCCCCTTCTCCGAGCCCTTTACCAACCTGCTGACCCAGGGAATGGTCGTCGCCGAGACCTTCTACCGCGAAGATACAGCAACGGGGAAAAAGGTCTGGATCAACCCCGCTGACGTGATCCTCGAGCGCGACGCCAAAGGGCGGCCGGTCTCCGCTGTTCACCGCGTCGATGGCAAGCCCGTTGCGATCGGCGGCGTCGAAAAGATGTCGAAGTCGAAAAACAACGGCGTCGACCCGCAAGCGCTCATCGACCAGTACGGGGCCGATACGGCGCGCTTTTTTATCATCTTCGCCGCTCCTCCTGAAGCGCAGCTCGAGTGGTCCGACGCTGGCGTTGAAGGGGCCCACCGCTTCCTTCGCCGTGTCTGGGCCTTTGGTGTTCGCTACCGCAAAGAGTTTGCCCCACTCCTTGCCTCCGCGCCAGGAGACGCTCGGGGTGAGGCTTCTACCCTTCCCGCGCCGCTTGCTGCAACCCGGCGCGAACTCCACCTCATCCTCGACCAAGCCAACCGCGACCTCGCGAAGCTCCAATTCAATACGGTTGCCGCGGCGACGATGAAGATGCTCAACCTCCTAGAACGCCTCCCGGAGGGTGATCCCCAAGCACGCGCGACCCTTGCCTACGAAGGCTTCTCGATTCTCCTTCGCCTTCTTGCCCCGATCGCGCCGCACATCACCGAGGTGCTGTGGCAAGAGTGCGGTTTTGGCACCACCGTCATCGATGCCCCGTGGCCGGAGGTCGACCGCACCGCGCTGACGGTTGCCGAAATCGAGCTGGTGCTGCAGATCAACGGTAAGACCCGCGGCAAAGTGACGGTTCCAGCCGACGCGAATGAGGCGGCGATCCGCGCGCAGACCCTCACCCACCCGCTCGTCGCCACGGCGCTTGCGGGTAACACCCCGCGACGGGTGATCGTCGTTCCTGGAAGACTCGTCAATGTCGTCGTCTGACCCCACCCGTCGCCGCCTCCTCGTTGCCGCAGCAGCGCTTTTGCCGCTTGCCGCGTGCGGTTTCCGTCCCCGCCACTATGTGGGACTGTCGGGGCGAACGCTCGCGGTTCGCTGGGATCGGGCGGCGCAACTCGAGCCCCTCCTGCGCGAAATGGTCGCAGGTAGCGGCGCGACGGTCACTGCCGACCCCAAGGCGGCCGACGCGACGCTCCATCTTGGGCCGCTCGAGGAGCGCCGCGAGATCATCGCGCTCTCTGCCCAGGGGACGGTGCGCGAATACGCGCTCAAAAGTGCCCTCACGATCCGGCTCGTCGATCGCGACGGTAACGAACGGATCCCGCCGACTCGGCTCACCACCGAACGGGACTACAGCTACGACGACGCCAAGATCACAGCGCGGGCGCAAGAGGAGCAGGTGCTCCTCGAGGAGATGCGCCGTGAGCTGCTGCGCCGTGCGCTCCTCATGGTCGACCGCCGCCTTGCCGCCCCATGAAGTGCCCAGCCCATCGCCTCGCCGCGGAGCTCCGCCGCTCCCCCTTCCCTCCCCTCTGGGCGGTGACGGGGGACGAGCCGCTCCTCATCGAAGAGGCGGCCGACGCGATCCGCACCGCAGCGCGGCAAGCGGGTTTCGCCGCCTGCGATCGGGAGGTGATCGAAAAGGGCCGCCCGCTCGCGTCGCTCCTCGTCACCACCGAAACCCTCTCCCTCTTTAGCGCGGCGCGTCTCCTGGAACTCCGCTTCCTCGACCCCCCGAGCGGCAAAGAGGCAGCGGAGTGGTTCGCTGCCCTCTGCGCCCGCCCCCCCGTCGAAACCACCACCCTCATCATCTTGCCACCACTCGACTGGAGCGCGAAACGCGCCCCGTGGTACGCGCAACTCGAGCAAGGGGCGATCCTCGTGGAAACCCATGCCCCCACGCGGGCACAGCTCCCGCAATGGTGGGCGGAGCGGCTGCGGCAACAGCAGCAAGAGGCCTCGCCGGAACTGCTGGCCTACTTCGCGGAAATGAGCGAAGGGAACCTCCTTGCGGCCAAACAACAGCTCGCGCTCCTTGCCCTCCTCTTTCCCCCTGGCCCCCTGCCCGAAGCCGATGCGCGCGCAGCCGTCACTGAAGTGGCCCGCTTCGACCCCTTTGAACTCCGCCGCGCGGTGCTTGCCCGTAACGGCCACCGCGCCGCGCGCCTCATCGCGGCGCTGCACGACGAAGGGGTCGCTGAACCCCTCATCCTCTGGGCGCTCTCTTCCGCGGTGCGGGCGCTCGCGCGCGCGGCGGAAAGCGGCGACCCGCGGCGGATTGACCCGATCGCCCGGGAAGAGCGGCTCTTTGCCCGGGAAGAGAAGGCGGCGCTTGCCCAAGGAGCAGCGCTCGACCCAGAAGTGTGCCGGGCGTGGTTGCAGCGGCTCGCCACGCTTGACCGGATCGCCAAAGGGGTCGAAGCAGGCGACTTTTGGTGCGAAGCAGAGCGTTTCGCCTGGACCCTGAGCCCAGATACCCGGCATACTGCAGACAGTTCTCAACCGCTTAGGAGCGTTTCATGAACGAACCCCTCACCGCCTACCTCCAACAACTGGGTGAAGCGGCGCGCAGCGCCGCGCAGGTACTGGCCCGCGCCACCACGGCGCAAAAAAACCAAGCGCTGCTCGCAATTGCCGAAGCGCTTGATGCCGCCCGCACCGATCTTGCAGACGCCAACGCCCAAGACCTCGCCGCCGCCCGCGCGGCAGGCCTCTCGCCCGCGATGATCGACCGCCTGACCCTCTCGCCCAAAGTGATCGACGGGATGATCGCGGGGCTCAAACAGGTCGCCGAACTTCCTGACCCCGTTGGAGAGATCCGCTCCCTGCAGCAACGCCCGTCAGGCATTCAGGTCGGCAAAATGCGGGTACCGTTGGGGGTCGTGGCGATCATCTACGAATCGCGCCCCAACGTCACCGTCGACGCGGCCGCCCTCTGCCTCAAGGCCGGCAACGCCGCAATTCTCCGCGGCGGGAAGGAGGCGTTTCACAGCAACCAGGCGATCGCCCGCGCCATTCATCAGGGAATCTCCTGCGCTGGGCTTCCACCAAGCGCGGTGCAAGTCGTCGCTCGAACCGAACGCGAACTCGTCTCGCTCCTAGTCGCCTCCCCCCAATACGTCGACGTGATCGTGCCCCGTGGCGGCAAAGGGCTGATCGAGGCGGTGATGCAGGAGGCCAAAGTCCCGGTGATCAAGCACCTCGACGGCAACTGCCACGTCTATATCCACCGCGCCGCGAACCCCGAATGGGTCGTCCCGATCGTCGAAAACGCCAAGACCCAGCGCTACGGCGTCTGCAACGCCGCCGAGTCGCTCCTCATCGACGAGGCGGTCGCCCCCCGTTTTCTCCCGGAGATCGGCTCGATGCTCGCGAGCCACGGCGTCGAGATGCGCTGCTGCCCTCAGGCGCTCGCGATCCTCGAACAGGAACCTGCGATTCCGCGCCACCTCCTCAAAGCAGCAGAGGAGAGCGACTGGGCGACCGAATACCTCGCCCCGATCATCGCGATCCGGGTCGTCACCGACCTCGACGAGGCGATCGCCCACATCGCGCGCTACAGCTCCCACCACACCGAAGCGATCGTCACCGAAGACTACTCGGCAGCGATGCGCTTTTTGCGCGAAGTCGATTCGGCTTCGGTGATGGTCAACGCCTCGACCCGCTTTGCCGACGGCTTCGAATACGGCTTGGGCGCGGAGATCGGCATCTCGACCGACAAATTCCACGCCCGCGGCCCGGTCGGGCTAGAGGGACTCACGAGCGAAAAGTGGATCGTCTTGGGCCACGGGGAGATTCGCCGCTAGCCACCCTCTTGACCCGAAGAGCGACGAGCGCTACGATAGCGATTCATTCAAACGTTTGTTGGAGGAGATCATGACCCGTACGCTCGTCGCTTTGCTCATCGCTTTCGTCACCAACTACGCACCGCTCGCCCACGCCGAAGTCAAGGTGGGCGCAGCCCGATTTGCCGAAACGGTGACCGTTGACGGAACGCCTCTTCAGCTCAATGGAGCAGGCATCCGCACCAAAATCATTCTCAACATCTACGCCATGGGGCTCTACCTCCCGCAACCGGCCAAAACAGCCGACGCGGCACTGGCAAGTCCCCCGCCCCGCCAGATTCGTATCCAGCTGCTCCGCGCCCTCTCCGGTGCCACTTTCGCTGACGCACTCATCGACGGGCTCAAGCAGAACCAGCCAGCGGAAGCCCTTGCCCCCTTTCAGTCGAGCATTGATGCCCTGCGCCAGGCGATCGCAGCGCATAGTGAATTTCCGGAAAACAGCATCGTACTCATCACCGAAGAGAAAAACGGAGCCGTCCAGATTGTGATCAATGACAAACCGATGCTCGCTCCGATCACCCAATCGGGCTTCTTTTCGCTCCTTTTGAGCATCTGGCTCGGCTCCAATCCTGTCCAAGAGTCGCTCAAAAATGCCCTCTTGCAGGGGGGTGCCTCCTAAACGCTCTACCCGGTACAATCGCAGCCATCCCGTTGCGCGATGGCTGCACGATGCCCACCACCTGGCACCTCTCTCGCCCCCTCCTCTCCCCCTTCTGGCTCACCCTCACCGCAACAAGCGACGGAACGGTGGTCGCCGCCGACTTCAGCACGAATCCACCTCCAACCCCCCGACGCCTCCCGTTGCCGGAAGAGATCGCACGGCTGGAAGCGTGGCTCGATCGCTGGCTTGAAGCGCCTTGCACCCCCCTCTGGCCGCTTGTCGCCCCGCAAGGAACCCCTTTCCAACAACGGGTCTGGGCGCTTCTGCGCACCATTCCCTGCGGCACCACCACAACCTACGGCGCGTTGGCGCGGACGCTTGCGAGCGCCCCCCGTGCAGTCGGGGCAGCGTGCGGCGCGAACCCCTGCCCGATCGTGATCCCCTGCCACCGCGTCGTCGGCCAGAAGGGGGCTTTAACCGGTTTTTCCGGCGGCCACGATGAATCCTGGCTCGCGCTCAAAGCGTGGCTTTTGCAGCGCGAAAACGCTCTTCCACGATGACCCGTCACCCCACCCCGGACCCCCTGAGCCAAGAATGGATCGACACCTTTCTCGACCACCTCTGGTGGGAAGAGGGGTTGAGTGAAAATACCCGCGCCAGTTACCGCAATGACCTTACCCTTTTTGCCCGTTGGCTTGCGGAGCGCGGTGAGAAACTCACGGCGGTCAAGAGCACCACACTCCTTGCCTATCTTGCGGCCAAACCGCGCAAAGCCGCTTCGCAACGGCGGCTCATCGCCTGTTGGCGCAAATTTTTCCACTGGTTGATGCGCGAAGGGAAAATCGCTCAAAACCCCTGCGCCACACTCCATCCCCCCCCTTTACCTAGTCGCTTCCCCAAAACCCTCAGCGAAACCGAAGTGGAAGCTCTTTTGAATGCCCCCAACATCGACACACCCCTTGGCATTCGCGATAAAGCGATGCTCGAACTCCTCTACGCCACGGGCTTACGGGTTAGCGAACTGGTGACGCTGCAACTGACGCAAGTACGGCTTCACGACGGGTGGCTCATCGTCACGGGTAAAGGCAACAAAGAGCGGTTGATCCCTTTTGGTGAGGTGGCTGGCGATTGGCTCACCCGCTATCTCAAGGAAGCACGGCCGCTGCTTACCCACCCCCGCTCACCCGCCACCCTCTTTCTCACCCGTCTGGGCGAGGGGATGACCCGCCAACGCGCTTGGCAACTGGTGAAACAGTACGCCACGAGCGCAGGGATCGACCTGCGGAAACTCTCCCCACACACCCTCCGCCACGCCTTTGCCACCCATCTCATCAACCACGGTGCCGACCTACGCGCCGTTCAGCTCCTTCTGGGCCACGCCGATATCAGCACTACCCAAATCTATACCCACGTCGCCCGTGCTCGTCTCGAATCGCTCTACCACCGCCATCACCCCCGCGCATAATGGCGTTGCATTGGGTAAGAATTTTGCTAAAATAGGGTGAAATTCACTTGGGAGTTCGACGATGTCTCTGCATGCGATTCCACAGGAAACCCTCGAAGCGCTTTCAATCGACGCGCTCGAAGCGCTGAAAGCCGATATCGACAAAATCATTGCCAAAAAGCAAGAAGAATCTCTCGAACAACTCCGAGAAGAGGCGCGGCAACTTTCCGAAAAACTGGGTATCCCTTTTGAAAAGTTTGTGGAGCGTCTCCTCAATGACCGGGAAGGAAAGGGGAGAAAAAGCGACACGCCCAAACGGAAAATCCCCTTCCGCTACCGCCATCCAACCGACCCTGAAAAGGGTTGGACCGGACGCGGTTTGCCGCCGAAATGGCTGAGAGAGTGGGAAGCAGCGGGCCATTCGCGCGAAGAGCTCCGCATCGGCTAACTCGTCCGCTTCTCTGTGACTCCCACAATGGATTGGCACTTTCTGGTCGCGATCCTCTTCGGCTACGCCGTGGGGTCGGTTCCCTTTGCGCTCATCGCAAGTAAATTTTTCCGGTTACCCGACCCCCGCACCTTTGGCTCGAAAAATCCGGGCGCAACGAATGTTCTGCGCACCGGACACAAAGGGGCAGCGCTCCTGACCCTCATCGGGGACGCGGGCAAAGGGGCCGTGGCCGTCCTGATCACCCAAGCGGTAAGCCACTCCGCAACGCTCGCCGCTGCCGCAGGGCTGGGGGCCTTTCTCGGCCACATCTTTAGTTTCTTGCTCCGTTTTCAAGGGGGTAAAGGGGTTGCGACGGCGCTCGGGGTGCTGCTGGCGATTCGTCCGTTACTGGGTGTCATTGCCGCCCTGATCTGGCTCACCGTTGCCGTCGTCTCCCGCTACTCGTCGCTGGCGGCGCTGATTGCCGCACTGCTTACCCCGGTGATTGCTTGGCTTCTTGAACTCACCCCGCCGGAAGTGGCGCTCGTCACCGCCATTGCCGTGATCCTCATCGCCCGCCACCACCGGAACATCAGGAACCTCATGCACGGGAAAGAGCCGAAGATCGGCGCTCAGTCAGGCAGCAACCAGCGTGGATAGACCGTTACCCGATAGTCCCGCTTCACCGGAAAACCGCCCCTCACTCGCCGCGCTGCCGCATGGGCGATCATCGCCCCGTTATCGGTGCACCACGCAAGGGGCGGGAAAGAGACCGTGCAACCAACTTGGGCCAACGCTTGGGTGAGGCTCTCCCGTAGTCGTCTGTTCGCGGTCACCCCCCCAGCCGCAACCAACCGGCGAGCACCGCAAAGCTCAACCGCACGCACACTCTTCGCGACGAGCACATCAACCACCGCCGCCTGAAACGACGCTGCAAGGTCAGCCTTGGCCTGCGGGTCGTCGCCAATTTTCTGAGCCACGAGCGCCACAGCGGTCTTCAATCCGCTGAAACTGAACGCCACCTCCGGGTCGTGAAGAAGCGGCCGCGGCAACGCAAAACGCGCGGGATCCCCCTGTTCAGCGAGCTTCGCCAACTCTGGCCCCCCGGGGTAACCCAACCCCAGGATTTTCGCGGTCTTATCGAACGCCTCACCCGCTGCATCGTCGATCGTCTCACCCAACAATCGGTAGCGGCCAACGGCTTCCACCCAAAGGAGCTGCGTGTGGCCGCCGGAGACAAGCAGTGCCAGAAAAGGAAAGGCGAGATCGGGCTCCGCGATCATTGGCGACAAGAGATGCCCCTCCAAGTGGTGGATCGGCATCGTCGGGATACCGCGCGCAAAGGCCCAGCTCTCGGCAAAAGCGGCGCCCACCAACAGCGCCCCTGCAAGCCCCGGGCCGGCGGTATAGGCAACGAGATCAACCGAGTCGAACGCCCAGCCGCTTTCCGTAAAGAGCTGCGCGACGAGTTGAGGCAAACGACGGACATGGTCGCGCGACGCGAGCTCCGGCACCACGCCGCCGTAACGCGCGTGCAGCGCCACCTGAGAATAGAGGGCGTGGGCCACCAACCCTGCCTCAAACGACCAGAGCGCAACGCCCGTCTCGTCGCACGAGGTTTCGATCGCCAAGATTCGCTCCATCCTGCAATTGTACCCAATCGGCCGGCAAAACCTTGCCCGTTTCTTTCATGCTGCGGTATAATTGTTTTTTTCGAGTACCCGATTCGAGGAAAACCTCATGCCCTACGTGCGTGTCAAAGAGAATGAACCTGCTGAAGTGGCGGTGCGCCGCTTCAAGCGCTTGGTGGAAAAGGCGGGGATCCTGACGGAACTGCGTAAGCGCGAGTTCTACGAGAAACCCTCGGAACGGCGCAAACGGATGCGCGCCGCAGCGATCAAACGCTACCAGAAAAAGCTGCGGATGCAGACGCTTCCCCCGAAGCTCTACTGATTCCCCGCCACCGCTTCTCATGCCACACCCAAGCACTGCTTCGGTGTGGCTTTTCCTTTGGTGAGCGATGATCCCGCCCGAGTTCGTCGAGACGCTCCTTGCCCGCGTCGATATCGTCGAAGTGATCGGCAAACGGATCAAGCTCAAGAAGTCGGGCGTCAACTACTTCGCCTGCTGCCCTTTCCACGGCGAAAAGACCCCCTCCTTCTCTGTTTCGCCCAGCAAACAGTTCTACCACTGTTTCGGCTGCGGCGCCCACGGGACCGCCATCACCTTTTTGATGGCCTATGAAGGGCTCACCTTCCCTGCCGCAGTGGAGGCACTCGCCCACGAAGTGGGGCTCACCGTCCCCAAGAGCCATGCGAGTGACCCCCAGGCGGCAGAGGCAGCAAAAAACGAACGGGAGCAACTCCTCCATCTCCTCAAAAAAGCAGCCCACTTTTACCAGCAACAGCTCCACCGCTCCCCGGAAGCCCTCAACTACCTCACCGCCCGGGGAATTGGGCACGACGCGATCCACCACTTCGGCCTCGGTTATGCCCCAGAGGAGTGGCAGGCGCTCGCCGCAATCTTTCCCCACTACAACGACCCGCTCCTCGAAAAAGCGGGACTCGTGATCGACCACGAAAGTGGCCGGCGCTACGACCGCTTTCGCCACCGCATCCTCTTTCCGATCCACAACCGCCGCGGCGAGATTGTCGCTTTCGGCGGACGGGTGCTCGATCAAAGCGAACCGAAGTACCTCAACTCCCCAGAGACCCCGCTCTTCAGTAAAAGCCACGAACTCTACGCTTTGGCGCTCGCGCGCGACGCGATTCGCCGCCGTGGCCACGTGATCGTCGTCGAAGGGTACATGGACGTCGTCGCCCTCTGGCAGCACGGCATCGACAACGCGGTGGCCGTACTCGGCACTGCCGCGACACCCCACCACGTCAAGACGCTGCTTACGCTCACCGACGAGATCATCTTCTGCTTTGACGGCGACGACGCCGGACGCCGCGCCGCGTGGCGGGCGCTCGAGCAAAGTCTCGAAGCCCTCAACGATGGGGCGATTCTCCGCTTTGCCTTCCTGCCCGAAGGGGAAGACCCCGACTCCTTTGTCCGCACCTACGGCGCCGACCGTTTGCGCGAAGCGCTCGAGAGAAGCCAGACCCTCAGCCAATATCTAATCGACAGTCTCGTTGAGGGACTCCCCCTCGACACCCCCGAAGGGCGAGCGCGCCTCGTGCACCTCGCACAACCCCTTTTGTCCCGCATCGCCGCACCGCAACTGAAACGGCAAATCGAAGAGGAGCTGGCGCAGCGAGCCAAGATTCCCGCAGACCATTGGCTCCAGGCACCGCAGGCAGCTCGAACCCCACCCCCCACCCCCCCGGTCACGTCGCGCCCCCGCAACTCCTTTACCCGCCGTCGCCCCGTTGCAACCCTCGGCACGCGGCTCCTTCGCCTGTTACTCGCCCACCCGACACTCGCCGCCCGTGTCTCGGCGAATAGTCTGCTCCACGACGACGACCCTGATCTCCGCGCCGCCCTTCGCCTCATCGACGCGATCGAACACGGCGAGCTCTCGCCGCACGCGCCGCTTGCCGCAATCACCGCCCATTTCCAAGCCGACGAAGCGCTCTTCCAGCACCTCCAGAGCCACGTTGCCGCGCTCATCGCCGAGCCGCCCCTCTACGACGAAGACCCCGAAGCGGAGCTCGCCGGCATTCTCGAAGGCTTCACTCTCCACGCGCTGCAGCAAGAGATCGCTGAACTCATGGCCAAAGCGCGCAGTCAACCTCTTCACCCGAACGAACAGCACCGCCTGCAAACACTCATCCGGGAGAGCAAGCGGCGGCGCTCATTTCCCGATCAGGGGTAATCCTGCAGACAATCGCGCGCTTCCGTGCTATAATGACCGGTTATCTTGTCACCCTATCCTTCGCCCTGTTGAGGTGAACGCTCTATGACGCAGACCCCCAAAAACGGCCAAAAACGGAAAAACGCACGCCGTACCGCGAACACCCGCGCCACAGAACGGGCGCTCATCGAATCGGTTGCCGCGAACCACAGCCCTGAAGACGCCGAAAAACGGCGCAACCAGATCAAAACGCTCCTCTCGATGGGCAAAGAGCGTGGCTATGTGACCTACGCCGAAATCAACGACCACCTCCCTGACGACATCACCGACGCCGACCAGATCGAGGCGATCGTCACCACCTTCAACAACCTCGGGATCAAGGTCTTTGAAGAGGCCCCATCGCCTGAGGAACTCCTCATCACCGACACCACCCCGGCGATCGTCCACGACGACGACCTCGACGAGCAGGCCGAGCAAGCCCTCTCCACCGTCGATAGCGAATTTGGCCGAACTACCGACCCAGTGCGCATGTACATGCGCGAGATGGGCCACTCGGAACTCTTGACCCGCGAAGGCGAAATCGAGATCGCGAAGCGGATCGAAGATGGTTTGCGCAACATGGTTCAAGCGATCGCCGCGTGCCCCCCGACGATCGCCTTCATGCTCGAAACCCTCGACAAGATCGAGAAGGACAAAATGCGCATCGATGAGGCGGTCGATGGCCTGATTGAGCAACTTGACGACATCGTTCCTGCCGCCGCGGACGATGACGCCGCCGACGAGGCGATGCTCGCCGACCTCGAAGCGGCGCTCGACGACGAAGAGGAGGGAGATGAGAGCGACGACACCTTTGCCGACGATGAGGTGACCTCGAACCTTGAAGAGGAAGATGACGAGGGAGAGTCCAAGGAGGATCGCGCTGCCCGCATCCAGGCCGAAAACCTCGCCACCCTCAAAAAAGGGACGCTGGAGCACTTCGCCAAAATCCGCGAATGGTACGCGCAGCTCGACGCTGCACTCTCCCGCGGCGGCACCCAAGATCCCGAATACCTGAAGCTGCGCGACCAGATCGCCCACGAGCTCCTCCACATTCGCTTCACGGCGCGCTACATCGAACAAGTGTGCGACATCGTCCGGGGTTTCATCGAACAGATTCGCCTCCACGAGCGGCAGATCCAGAAGCTCTGCACCGAAATCGGTGCGATGCCCCGCGACCACTTCTTGAAGAGCTTTCTGCCCAACGAAACCAACCTCGACTGGATCAAACACGAAATTGAGGCCGGTCACCCCTGGTCGGAGTCGCTCCTGCGCGTCTTCCCGAGCGTCCTCGACGAGCAGCAACGCATCCTCGACGTGCTGGCCCGCGCCCGCGTACCCCTCGATGAATTGAAAGACATCTACAAACGGATGTCGCAGGGTGAAGCGAAGATGCGCGCCGCGAAGCGCGAAATGATCGAAGCGAACCTCCGGCTCGTCATTTCGATCGCGAAGAAATACACCAACCGCGGGCTACAGTTCCTCGACCTCATCCAGGAGGGGAACATTGGCCTGATGAAAGCGGTCGATAAATTTGAATACCGGCGCGGGTATAAATTCTCCACCTACGCCACCTGGTGGATCCGCCAGGCGATCACCCGTTCGATCGCCGACCAGGCGCGCACCATCCGGATTCCGGTCCACATGATCGAAACGATCAACAAGATGAACCGGATCAGCCGCCAGATCCTTCAGGAGACGGGTGAAGAGCCCTCGCCCGAGGTTCTGGCTGAAAAGATGGGGATGCCCGAAGAGAAGATCCGCCGCATCCTCAAGATTTCGCGCGATCCGATCTCGATGGAGACCCCGATCGGCGACGACGAAGACTCTCATCTCGGCGACTTCATTGAAGATACCTCGGTGCAGCAACCGATCGACGCTGCGTTGCAAGCCGACCTGCGCGACGCGATGCGCGAGGTCCTCGAGCAACTCAATCCGCGCGAGGCTAAGGTGCTGCGGATGCGTTTCGGCATCGAAATGAACACCGACTACACGCTGGAAGAGGTCGGGCGTCAGTTCGACGTCACCCGCGAACGGATCCGGCAGATCGAAGCGAAGGCACTCAGAAAGCTCCGCCACCCCTCGCGCGCCGAGCTGCTGCGTGCCTACCTGGACAACGAAAGCTGAACCTGTTACGCTTGTTGTGCCCAACCCCCGGCCGCTTTTTGCGGCCGCCTGTGCGCCCATAGCTCAACGGTTAGAGCAGCGGACTCATAATCCGTGGGTTGCAGGTTCGAATCCTGCTGGGCGCATGCTGTACTTCTCGTTCAACCAGAACGCCCCAAGCCGCTCACCCGGCGCGTAACCCGCTCGAGCGCGCAAATGAATGCGTCGCTGCTCCCCATCACCGTCACCCCCTTTTTCGCGCGCGTCACCGCGGTGTAGATGAGTTCGCGCGTGACAAGTGGCGTTGACGCGTCGGGAAGCACGAGGAGCACCTCGTCAAACTCCGCCCCTTGGGATTTGTGCACTGTCATCGCAAAGGCGCTCTCCCACTGCGGCAGTTGGGTGAGGGGAATGGCACGCACCTCTTCGCCCGCGATGAACCAGGCGACGAGTTCGCCCGAGAGTGGTAGCAGCACCCCCACGTCGCCGTTGAAGAGCCCAAGGGTGTAGTCGTTCTCTTGAATGAGGATCGGCTCGCCAAGATAACGTCGACCGATCGGCTTCAAGCCGCGACGGGCAAAAGCGCGAAGAAGCCGCACGTTGAGCGCGTTCGCCCCCCAGATCGACTCTTCGCGCAGTGGGGTCACTACGCGAAAGGAGGTGAGGTGCGCCAGGAGCGCCCGCGCGGCATTGGCAGTCTGGTCGTAATCCCCAAGGCGAAAGTGGGTGAGCTGCGTGAGGTACCCTGAAAACCCCCGCTCTGCTTCGGCAATGAGCGCCGCGCGGTCGAGGGGCAGGAGCCGCAGCGCCTCCCCACCCGCGGTGAGGAGCTGAACCGCCGCGCCGCTGTCGCCCTGCAACACGGCGTCGGCGAGCGCCCCGATCGCTGCGTTGAAGCGGTGGCTGCGGGTGAGGCGGCAGTGGGCTTCAGGAAAGCGGCGAATCAGGTCGGCGAGGCCATTGCCTGCTTCGACCGACGCCAACTGGTTGGGGTCACCCATGAGGATCAGCCGCGCGCTCGGTTGGAGGGCGTCGGTGAGTTTGGCGAGGAGCAGCACATCGACCATCGACGCTTCATCGACCACCACGATGTCGTAGGGGAGCGGCGCGGCGGCGGTGTAACGGGGTACAGGGCTCCAGCCGATCCCGAGCAGCCGGTGGAGCGTACTCGGCTGGAGATTCCCCAGGGTTGCACGCTGCGCGTCAGAGAGCGGTAGAAAGGAAATCGCGCGCTGGAGCGCCTCCCGCATCCGCTCGGCGGCCTTGCCGGTGGGGGCGGCAAGGGCGATGGAGCGATCGGGCTCGAGGAGCAGGAGCGCCGCCAGGAGCCACGCGAGTGTCGTCGTCTTTCCCGTTCCCGGCCCGCCGGTGAGGAGCACCAGGTGTTGCGGTAGCGCCGCGGCGATCAAGGCGATCTTCTCGGGGTCGATCCTGTGGGCGTGGGCCGCTTCGAGCCACGCGTCGGGGGGCGCCGTTGGCGTTGCATTGGCCGTGACGCGCGGAGCGAGCGCGGCAACGATCCGCTGCTCTGCGTCCCAGTAGCGGTGGAACTGCAACAGCGGCCCGGAGAGCACGAGCGGCGTTGGCGGGGTGCCACTCCCCACCCACGGGCGGGTGGTGAGCCACGCCGCCTCCTCGTCGCTTACTTCGATCGCGGTGTCCCCTTGCACCTCGGCGGCCAAGAGCCGCTCGACAAAGGAGCACGCCGCTTCGCGCGCCGCCGGCTCCTCCGGCTCGAGCGTCCGGGCGAGTGCCCGGGCAAGGGTCGCATCGCTGGAGTTGTTTCGCGGGATCGTCTCACTCATCTGCTACTCCCAATGCCGCACGTGCGCTGGCCAACTCTTCAGGTGAGAAGGTGAGCGCATAGACACCGCTCGTTTCCCCCGCCGCCATGCCGCGGAGGAAGAGATAGCGCACGCCCCCGAGATGGCGCGTGGGGTCGTATCCCTCTTGGAAGCGGCGCAGGTGCGCGTCGATCGCCAAGGTGTAGAGAAGCGCTTGAAGGGTGTAGCGGTGCGCCGCCATCGCCTCCGTGAGCGTCTCGGGGCGGTAGTCGCTCAGGCGGTTGGTTTTGTAGTCGACGATGAAGTAACGCCCGTCGACTGCGGCAATGAGGTCGACCGTTCCCTGGAGGTAGCCCTGCACCTCGCGTGCCTCGACCGGTGCCCAGTCGGGGCGGTGGTGGAAAAGAGCGTTGAGCCGCGCGGTGTCGATGCGCGGCGCGCGCAAAACGAAGCGAACCTCGCGCCAGATTTGTTCGGGGGAAAGGGTCTGGAGCGCAAAGGGTTGGCAATTCCCGGCTAGGGTATGGGCGAGCATCTCCTGGAGTCGCGGCCAGCTCTCCTCCGCTGCACGCCCGGCAAAGCGCTCCCAACGCTCGTGGAGCCCCACCCAGTCGGGGGCAGCAAAATCGCACCTTTCAAGAAACGCGTGGACGAAGGTCCCAAACGCTGCGCCTGCGGGGAGGGGATCGGTACTTATCCCTTCAGCGGGGAGCTCCTCGCTTCCCCCCTCCTCGTCCAGCAGCGCAACGCTCTCATCGTCTGGCCGAGGGAGGGCCCTGACGAGCCCCGTGAAGCTGGTCAAGCGTTCGCTGCGCCCCCGGATCGCCCCCCAGTCGACGGCGGGGGGCTCACGCCAGACAACCGCAGGACGACTCGGTTGCCATACGGGGGGTTCCCCGTCGCAGTAAGGGACAAAGCGGAAGTGGGGCGATTGACAGAGCGATTCCCACCGCGGGCGGAGGATTGCGTTGAGCGCGTCGGAATAGTCAGCGGTATCCACGTCAGCGTTAGGCCAGTAGAGGGTGAGGTGGCTCACTGCCCGCGTACAGGCGACGTAGAAGAGGCGCCGGAGCTCTTGTTCCTCTTGCGCGACGCGCTCCTTCTTCCGCTCTGCAGAGAAGCTCACGAGAAACCCCGCTTCGGTCGCAACAGTAAGCGGAACAGAGCGGTTCGTTGCGACTCCCCGCCACGCGCCATAGACGAAGACGATCGGATACTCGAGCCCCTTGCTGCTGTGGATCGTGACGATTTCGACCGCATCGTCATCCTTTTCCAGGCGCAACGTCTGATTTTCGCCGCTACCCCCCTGGTGCTGCGCGATCGCCCAACGAAGGAGCGCCTGCGGCGAGAGGTTCGCCTGGTGCGCCTCTTCGTGCAGAAGCTCGAGGAGGTGGCGGGTGTCGGCGATGCGTCGATCGCCGTCGGGGAGGCGTGCGAGCTTCACCCAGCTCTCATTGCGGGCAAAGAGGTCGAGGAGCGCGGCCAGCACCCCCTCCCGCTCCCACCGCTCGACCGCCTCGGTGAGCTGCACCGCGATTTGCGCCTCCCGCTGCGGGTCGTCGAGTTCGGCAAGGGTATATTGGAAAAAGGGGCCGGCGAGCACCGCACGCACCTCGGCACGGCGACGGGGGTGGAGGAGCGCATAAAGGAGGCACACCAGGTCCGAGGCGCTGTCGCTCCTCCAGACGCTCGTGCGGCTGGTGAGCACACTGGGCACACCGACACTTCTGAGCTTGCGTTGCACCGCCAGCGCGTCGCTGTTGCTTTTGACGAGCACGGCGATCTCCCCTGGAGCGACGGGGCGGCGGTCGACCGCGCCGTCGGAGCCCTTGCGTTCGATGACGCCATCGGTGAGCACCCAGACGACGTCACGGGCGAGTTGCCGCAGCGTCGCCTCCTCACGATCCTCGAGCCCTTCGCCGGTCACAATGCGGATCTGCGTCCAGGAGTCCCCCGCGACCGTCAAAGCGGGGGCGTCGTCGCGTCCCGCCTCCACCTCGTGGTAGCAGCACTCGGGGTGGAGAAAGGTCGGCGCGCCGTCGATCTCGGCAAAGAGGGCGTTGAACGCGGCGATGAGGTGGGGGTGGGAACGGTAGTTGACGGTGAGGGTATGGCGGTAGTGGGCGTTGCGAACCGCGGCGAAATAGGTGAGCAGATTGGCGCCGCGGAAGCTGTAGATCGCCTGTTTCGGGTCACCGATGAGAAAGAGGCGGTGGTCGTCGCTTTCGGCAAAGAGGCGGCGAAAGAGGCGCCACTGGTCGGGGTCGGTATCCTGGAATTCGTCGATCAGGCAGACCGCGTAGCGTTTCCGAAGCGCCGCGACGAGCGCCTCCCCCACCGGCGACGCGGCGCTCACCGCCTCAGCCAGGCGGTGCTTGAGGCTCTCATAGGTAAAGAGCCCTTCTCGGTCGAGCGCAGCGCTGCGCGCGCTTTGCCACCGCTCGTGGGCATCGCGAAACGCTGCGAAGGCCAAAACCTCCTCAGAGGGGAGCGACAGGAGGAGTTCATCGAGTTGCGCCAACTCCGTGCGAACTTCAGCGGGAATGCGCTCGAACGCCCCTTTTTTGAGGACACTGCTGAGGTACATTTCGATCCCACTGTCGCCCTCGAGCCGGGGAAAGCGACCCCTCTTCAGGGGGTCGAGAATCATGCGAGTGCATTTCGCAAGGCTATTGGCGCGGCAGTAGTCTTGCAACCAGGGGTTGAGCTGCGCGAAGAGGCGCTGCAACCGCTCAGCGGGCCAAGGGGCAGCGAGCTCCTCGTAGCGGGCCATCAGCGCCGGCAAGCGCCCGATCGCCTCGTCGAAGAGGACGTTCGCCCCCAAATCCCGGAACTGGTTGCAGAGCGCGTCGGGTGAGGACCACTTGGCAAGGAGACTCTCGCGCGCCGGTTCGGGCAGCGCCTTCAGTTCGTGCCAGAGGGCGTCGCCGAGCTGGCGGTCGAGCCGCTCGCTCTCCTCAAGCAGTGTTGCGTTCCACGGCAGCCCCAGCGTAAGCGCGTGTTCGCGCGCCACTTCCATCGCAAAGGCGTCGATCGTCGCGATCGTCGCGAGGTCGAGCATCATGCGCGCCTCGAGAATGCGCGATTCCAGCACCGCTTTGCTGAGCCCGTGCGGCGGGTGCGTGAGGGAGTCAAGCCAACGCAGGAGCTCCCGATCTTCACATGCACCACCTTGCAACACCTGCAGGACCGTACTGAAGCGGTCAAAGATCCGCTCGCGCAGTTCCGCCGCCGCAGCGCGGGTGAAGGTCACGGTGAGGATCCTTTCAATCGGGATCCCCATCTCGACCACGAGACGCACCACGAGTTGTGCGAGCGTATAGGTCTTCCCAGTGCCGGCGCTCGCTTCGATCGCATGGACGCCACACGGCAACGGGTCGGTGTAGAGCTGGAAACTGTTGGTCATGTGAGGCGCTCCTCGTGCGCGTTCCAGAACTCCAGAAGCGGCACCAGGCTCTCGTAGCCCGAACGGATCGCGTCGCGTACCGCCCCTTCGCGCTCGTGGCGCAGGAAGAGGCGCCACGCGGCGTCCGGTTCGCTTTCCCATTCACCGGGCGCGCGCAACCCCGTTGCGAGCGTTGCAGCGCGCCACCACTCCTCTTCGCGGCGCTCTGGGGTACTGCTCAACCACTCAGCGATCCAGTCGGCGTGCCAGAGTGGCGGCTGAACCAAGACCCTCGCGAAGCGGTCGAGCCACGCTGCCAGCTCCTCTTCGGCACGCTCGCGAGTGACCGGCAACAGCCGCCAGAGCGCCGGAAACTGCTCGCTCCGCTCTTTTTTGCGGGTATCGAAATAGCCGACCCACGTCGTCTGCCCCTCTTGATGGGCGTTCAAGAGGAGATGACTCAACCAGAAGTGAAGCCGATGGCTTCCCTTGAGGCGATGGGGATGAAAGACCACCTGCCCCGCGGCAAAGCGCTCTGGAAATCGATGGATGAGCCGCCATGCCCCAATCTGCCGCTCGATCGTCTCGGCGGGGAGCTGCTCCCCCATCGTGGGGAGCGCTTTCTCGGCGATCAGCTCTTGGAGGCGGGTCACGAGCGATACGGTCTCTTCCGCAGTCTGGTCGCCCACCGCTCCGAGCGGCCAACGCCCCTCGGCCTGCCAGCGGGTGAGAAGATTCTTGACCTCAGCCCATTCGATCGGCTCCCTCCTCCCCACTTTGACCGCCTCCCGCAACGCCCAGCGATCCAGACCATCGACGTCGAGCTTCTCCCGCGGCTCGGGAGGGGATTCCCATCGCGGCAGCGAAAGCCCCGCCTCTTGGAGCGCCCAGCGCACGGGGTCGGCGAGCGCGCTGCTCAAGGTTGCAAGGGGAAGCGGCGCCTCGGGCGTCGCAAGCGGCTTCTGCCATAACGGGGGGAGCGTTTTGTCCGCAGCGTGCAGCGCCCGACAGGTCGCGAAATCCTCCGGCGAGCGCCCTTGAAGCGCCCCATCGACGCGAAAATAGTCGCTGTGGAAGGGATAGGCGCGGTGGTCCCAGGTGATCTCCCCTAGATTCACCCCGTAGTGGTGGTGCAACGTGTCGCGCAACTCGAGCACCACCTGCGCAGGGGGCAATTCGCTATTTTTGTCGGGCGAAAGGCCCTGCCAGAGGATCTCGAGCCGCTCGCGAACCGAGAGGAGGAGCTCCAAAAAGGTGTGGCGATCCTCGGCGCGCAGGTCGCGGTCGCCCAGGCGGAAAGTGTCACGCATCAGGTCAAATGCCGGCGTCCATCGCGGCCGCGGGTAGCTCTTGTCGTTCATCCCCAAAAGAAACGCGACCCGGATCGGGATCGAGCGCATCGGCAGGAGGTCACAGAAGGTGATCCCGTGGCTGAGAAAGCCGGCGCTGCTTCGCCGCTCCGCGCCGAGCGACTCGGACCACGCGGCGAGGGTCTCGAGCGCAATCGGCTGCTCCCCAAGCGGTGCTGCCTCCAACGCGAGTCGCTCCGCCGCCTCAAAGAGCGCGATCCCCTCCGGGGCATCGCGGTAAAAAAAGTTGGCCAATTCGCCGATCAATTCCCCCCACCCCGCTGCAGTGAGTCCTGAACGCGCTGCCTCTTGCCACCGGGCAATGCGCTCGAGGAGTTCGAGGATCGGGGCGAGGAGACGGATCGCTTGCCCCTCGAGCGCCGCAACCGGCGCGTGACCCTGCCACAGGGTCTCTGGCGCGGCCATCACCGCCCCAAGCAAGAGGCGCTGGATGCCGTCCCACCAGTGGTTGCGGTGCAGTTCCCCCGCCAAACCCCAGCGGATCCGACCTTTGGCGATGAGCGCATCGTAGAGCGCCTCCAGCTGCTGGGGGGAAAGCTCGAGCCGCGCCGCCACCTCAGGGTCGTAGAGGAAGCCAAAGAGCTCGTCCCAATCGATCCGCCCGCTTACCAGCGTAAGCCAACGGGTAAGCAGCTTGATCGCTGGAGCTTCCATCTCCACGGTGCGGTCGGCGATCGTGTGGGGAATCTCAGCAAAGAGGGTGGTGATGAAGGGGCGATAGGGGGTGAGATCGGGGGCCATCACCACGATCTCGTTGAGGCGCAGATCGGGAGACTCCTCAAGGAGCGCCACCACCCGGTCGCGCAGCACCTCGACCTCGCGCTGCGGGGTATGGCAGCGGTGAAAGAGGATATTGCGCGCGCGCTGCTTCGCCGCGTCACGATCGACCCGGTTGGCAAGGAGATCGCGTTGCAACTGCGCCAGCAGCGTCTCCTCCGCGGGCGGCTGGAAATAGTCGACGCGGTACTCGACCTGCTCGTCGACCGCAAGGAGCAGCTGCTGGAAGTGGGCTCCTTGGCGGCCGAGTGCAAGAAGAAGCGGATGGAACGTGGGCGCCTCTTCGGCAGATTCCGTTTCGTTTCGCGGCATCAGGAGCTGGAGCTGGGCGCGGCGACTCGGCAGGTCGGCCCAGAAGGTCGCAGTGGGGGACAAGGTGAAGAGATGGACCGGCAGATGGCGACTCAACGCCAAGAGCGCCTCGAGCATCACCGGTGGCAGAAAGGTGATCCCGAAGGCAAAGAGCTGGTCAGGGGGATTAGGGAGAGCCTCGCTCGGAATCGTTTCGAGATGCTCGATGAGCCTCCGCCACAACTCGCCGCGGTGCGGGCGCAACCCGAGCGCCTGCCACAGCCGCATCTGCCACCCTTCGTGGGGGTTCTCGGTAACCCTTCTGCCCTGCGCCCACGCCTCCAACCAATCGGGGCGAAAGATCTGGTACTGGTCAAAGAGGTTGGCGATCTGCTCGGCGAGCAAGAAGCGGTGGCGGTCGCGCCCTTCTCCCAGAAGCTCCTGAAGCAGCGGATCACAGGCGAACTCCGGCTCACGCAGCAGCGCCTCGATGCGCCACCGCACCCGCTCCCGCTGCAGATGGTCGCTGGTGAGCGAATCATCGAGCTCAGCAGCGAGCCGGTCAAAGAAGGTCTGCGGAAAGGGAAACTCGCTCCCCATCCAGACGCCGAAGGTGTCGGCGAGCCGCTGCTCGAGCCACCGCTCCATCCCCCGCGCCTGCACGAGGAAGACCCAGCGGCCAAAGGGGCGCTGCTCTGCTTCGATCAGCGCTTTGACGCCAGCAAAGAGCGCTTCGGTGCGGTTACCGGTGTGGAGAAAAAAGTGGCTCGTCACAGGGCACCTCCTCAGCCGCCCTTCAGGCGGCCCAATCTTCAGCGGCAATTGTATCTGCCCATGCTGGGGTTGGAGGCGTTTCGCCAATCCGCTTTTCTGCGTTATCCTTATCGCCAACCCCGTTCAACCGTGAATTCCCCCACAATGCCCATTCAATGGTTCCCCGGCCACATGCACGCTACCCGCAAGCGTCTTGAAGAGACGCTCGCGGAGGTCGATGTCGTGATTGAGCTTCTGGATGCCCGCATTCCCGCGGCAAGCCGCAATCCACTCCTGGAGACGCTTCGCCGCAGCCGGCAAAAACCGTGCCTCAAAATCCTCAACAAAAGCGACCTCGCGGATCCCGTCCGCACTGCGGAATGGCTGACGACGCTCCAAGGTGAAGCACAGGTTGCGGCGCTGGCGCTTTGCGCCCACAACCCCGCCGACGTCCGCCGTGTGCTCCCCGCTGCCGCCCGTCTTGCCCCCCACCGCAACAGCCCCGCGAAACCGTTGCGCGTCATGGTCGTTGGTATCCCCAACGTCGGCAAATCGACGCTGCTCAACGCCCTTCTTGGGCGCAAAGCAGCCAAGGTGGGCGATGAACCGGCTGTCACCAAAGCAGTGCAACGTTACGCCCTCGACGGACTGCGGACGATCTACGACACCCCCGGGATGATGTGGCCAAAGATCGAAATCGAACACGACGGCTGGCTCCTTGCCGCGTGTCATGCGATCGGCCGCAATGCGGTTCGTGAGGAAGAGGTGGCGCTCGCGCTCATCTCCACGCTCCAGGAAGAGGGATACGGCGAGCGGCTCGTCGCCCGCTACCATCTCCCAGAGCAGTACGCGACAGAGGCTACCCCGGAAGCGGTGCTCGAAGCGATCGGCAAAAGGCGTGGTTGCGTGGCGCGCGGGGGCGGCATCGACTGGGAGCGGGCGGCGCTCCTGCTCCTCCAGGATTTCCGTGACGGGCGTTTGGGGCGAATCACGCTTGAGACCCCCGCGAGCCGCGCCTTGCGCGTTGCCCAAGCGTCCAGAGAAAAGAGTGGTGGTATGATTGACAACGGAGAGAGAGTGGAGCAGACCGATGACGTCGAAGACGCAGCACGCTAAAGAGAGCCGCACGCCACCCCGGAATGTGACGCCCCAGCAACCTCCTCTCCCCGATCCCGTTCCCGACCACCCGCTGCTCCAGGGCAAACCCGAGATCGGGCGGGGACGCTTCAGCATCGTCTTGGATGCGGGACCTGAGTGGGTCTTCAAGATCGTCACCCATCCTGACGAATTCCTCTACTACACCGCAGAAAATCGCCCCCAAGGCCCCCATTTCCCGATCATCTACGGCTACCACGGCATCATCGGTCGGTCGACGCTGGGCTACCCGATGCATCTTTTCGAAATGGAGAAGCTCTACCCCTTACCGGAGCGATCCCCCGCCGGCCAGCTTGCGCGGCGGCTCGCAACCGTCTTTTGGGAGATGTGCAAACAGTGGGGGGAACTCAACCGCAAGATGGGGACCATCGCCTTGCAGCAGATGTTACAAACCCAACCCCCCTTTGACCGGTCGTTGCAAGAGGCGCTGGAAGCGCTCGCCCGTTTCACCGAGCAGTACCGGTTACTCCCCGACCTGATCGCCCAGGACAACCTGATGATGCGTCAAGACGGAACGCTGGTCTTTTCCGACCCGTTGGTGCTCAATGAGTAACACTGACGCCAGATGTTCCGCCTTGCACCGTGGCGGGGGATGACCCCCTAACGCAGCGCCCCTCTCTGCCCGGGGAAGACGAGCCGTTCACGCACCCGGCATTCGCCCTCAGCCGTGACCTCCCGCTCCAGTTCGATCCACCCTGCTTTTCCTGCCAAATCGGGGCCGTTCGTCAGCACCTGGTCGGGCACCTCGTCAGGCGAACGGACCTCCCAGCCAAGCAACGCGGCAACCAACTGCCCCACCTCGTAGTGGCTCGGGCGACAGTGTAACCGATCGCGCCACGCAGAAGGAAGCTCTGCCCCGTTCCAGGTGGCAACCACCACCGGCACTTCGCCGGCGCGCGCAACGAGCTGCCCGTGCCCCCAATACCCCCCCTCGCCGAGGAGCTCGTTGTGGTCACCGGTGAGCACGAACCAGATTGGCTGGGAGGTCTTGGTGCGGATCGCCTCGGTGATTCGCCGTACCAATTCGTCGAACCAGGCCGCGGCGTTGCGGTAGGTCGAGCGCATCTGCGCCTCGCGACTCTTCTCATCGACCGGAAAGGGTCGCCACCCCTCGGGGAGAAAACGGTCGTAGGCCGAATGGGCGACCCGCGTATGGAGGATGAGAAGGGTTTTCCTGTCAAACGGCTCGGCAGCGACCCTTTCGAGCAACACCGTGTCGACCCCTGCCTCCGGCCGTTCTGGGTGGCAGCGGTCGACCGCGCAGAAGTGGTCGGCCCACTCGGCGCGGGTGAAGGTAAAGAGGTTGTTGGTCTGCGCCGACTCGACCACTACCCGGTAGCCGTTCGCCTGAGCGAGCGCAATGAGGTTACTCTTCCCCGCCACCGGAATGTCGTGACGCCACGGTTCGCGTTGCACGTTGAAGAACATGGGGAGCGACACCTTCGTCGCCACCCCCGCCGATTGCCCCACCGTGACGATGGCACCGCTTGCGGCCAGGGAGGCAAGAAAGGGTGTTGTCGGCTCGGGGGCACCGAACGCGCTCATCACCGCGGGGTTCGTCGACTCCCCCATCACCACGACCACCACCCCATCAACCCCGTCACCGACCCGCTCGACCCGATAGGGTTGCGCGGTAGCTGCCTCCCCAGCCACCGCGGTGTGTCCCCCGTGCGCCAACGCGGAACCGATCGCGTAGCTCGTCACCAACCAAGCGTTCTTGAGCGCGTACCCGTAGGGACGCGGATAAAACGCCTGGGTGTTGTCCGGCGCGCGATAAGCTTTGACCGGCAAAACCGCAAGGAGCGCGACAAAGAGGAGCACCGGCCAGAGACGGCCCTGGAGGCCGTAGCGGCGATTGAGGGACCACCCCACGGCGAAAAAGAGTAGCGACACCAGAGGCAAGACGATCGCCGCGGTATAGTGATGTACTGTTCCGGCAAAGGCGCCAACAATCTCACGCCACTCGGAAAAGAGGAGCGGCGGTTCATGGGGCGCGATCGGCGCGCCATAATAGGCAAAATGGAGAAACTGCCCCCACTGCGCTGCGGCGAAAAAGAGCGCAGCCAACAGTGCTGCGCCACGCGAACGGAGCGCGAGCGCCAAAGCAACCCAGATGAAAGTGACCCCGACGGTCAGCCCTTCGGGTCTCACGAGGTAGTTGGAATCCCACAGGGCATAGAGGTGGTCGACGGCGAAGTACCCGACCGTCGTCACCCCAGCGACAAGCCACCAGACAGCAACCCGGCGCCCCCTCCTCTTCTCGAGAGGTGCCACACACGCCCTCACCACAAAACCGCTCCTTTGCTCACCACGACGATCCAATGCTCACCCCTTGCGGCGCACCCCATGCTTCACCGCTCGTGGGCGGCAAAGCGGGGCTCCGCGGCGCCCGGTTGCGCAAGGAGCGCATGGAGCCACGGTAACCCCTCAGCCACCTGCTGTGCCAAACCGAACGGCGGCTGGAGCACCACCATTCCGCTTCCATACATCCCCCAACCGTGCTCAGGTGGCGGCGCGACCGGAAGTTCGACCCAGAGATGCTCCTCAGGGAGGACGTTGCGCAGCCGCCGCGCGAGGAGCGGCACCTCATAGCGCTTCAAGAGCGGATACCAGACCATCACCACCGCTTGGGGAAAACGCCGGCGCACTTCGCGCACGAAGGGAACCACCGCACCGTAATCTTTTGCGAGTTCATAAGAGGGGTCGACAAAGACCACGCCGCGCCGCACCGCCGGGGGCATCCGTTTGGGCGCGGCCTGCCACCCATCGGCGAGGAAGACCTCGACCCGGTCGTCACGGGCGAAGAGGGCGCGCAGCTTCTCCCCATCGGTGGGGTGACGCTCAAAGAGAAAGAGTCGGTCGGCAACCTCCTCGCGAGCAAAAAAGCGCGCGATCGCGGGGGAACCGGGATAGATCGTCAACTTCTGCTCCGAGTTGAACGCCTCGAGCACGGAACGCCACGCCGTGAAGGGGGCAGGAGCCGCAGAGCGCTTTTCCCAGAAGCGCGCCACCCCTTGTTGCCATTCGCTGGGCAGACGCCCGCCCACCGGTTGGCTGAGCGCATAGACGCCCGCTCCGGCATGGGTATCAAAATAGGACCACGGCTTCGCTTTTTGGTTGAGGAGCTGCAACGTGGTGCTGAGCAGCCAATGTTTCAGAGAATCACCGGAGTTTCCGGCGTGGAAGGCGTGACGGTAGGCCAACATCGCTTTGGGGCTCTTTCACCAACGAGAAGTTTTCATGGGATAATGAAACGTATTTCAGAAAAAATGGTGTCCAACGATGGCCTGCTACGCACTCGACGACAAGAAGCCCATTCTATCCGAAGAGGTCTGGATTGCCGAAAGCGCTGAAGTGATCGGCGACGTCCGGTTGGCCCCCCGCGTCTCGATCTGGTTCCACGCGGTGGTTCGCGGCGACAACGAACCGATCACCATCGGCGAAGGGAGCAACATCCAGGACGGAGCGATCCTCCACAACGACATCGGGGTGCCGCTCACGATCGGCGCCTTTGTCACGGTCGGTCACATGGCGATGCTTCACGGCTGCACCATCGGCGACGGGACGCTCATCGGCATCAACGCGGTGATCCTCAACCACGCGGTGATCGGGAAGTCGTGCATCATCGGTGCGAATACCTTGATCCCCGAACGGAAAGTCATTCCCGATCGCAGCCTCGTCGTTGGTTCGCCCGGTCGGGTCGTCCGGACGCTCAGTGACGAGGAGGTCGCAGCACTGCAGCAAAACGCCCACCACTATATCGACGCCGCTCAACGCTACCGCCGCGCGCTTCGCCGCATCGATTAGCGCGTTACTCCTCCTTTTCGGGAAGCAAAAAGAGCACTTCGTCGCCACGAATCCAGTTGTAGTGGCGGCGGACCTTTTCTTCCAGTGCTTCCCCACCCTCTTGGAGCTGGCGGATCGTTTCGCGCAGCCGCTCGTTGCGGGCCGCAAGCGCACTATTTTGCTCGCGCAGCTCCGCCCATTTCGCCTCGAGCCGCTGCCGGGCAACGATTCCGCCGTCGCCGTACCAGAGTTGGTACTGCAGCCCCAAAATGAGGAGCAGAAAGGCCACGCGCCGGAGCACCGTGATCATGGGGAATACCACCCGCGCGCAGCCACCCGGAAGGCGATATTATCTGCGCCGCAGATTGGTGAAGGCCGAGAGCCCAGGATAGCTCGCCGTGACCCCCAGATCCTCTTCGATGCGCAGCAGCTGGTTGTATTTCGCCAGACGGTCGGAGCGGGAGAGCGAACCCGTTTTGATCTGCATCGTCGACAGCCCCACCGCAATGTCGGCGATCGTCGCATCCTCCGTTTCGCCCGAACGGTGCGAAACCACCGCAGTATAACCGGCGCGCTGCGCCATATCTACTGCTGCAAAGGTCTCCGTGAGCGTCCCAATCTGATTGATCTTGATCAGGATCGAATTGGCCACACCCGCTTCGATCCCCTTTTGCAGGATCTTGGTATTGGTGACAAAGAGGTCGTCCCCAACCAACTGGACCGAACGTCCCAACCGTTCGGTCAAGAGACGCCAGCCGTCCCAATCGCTCTCCGCCATCCCGTCTTCGATCGAGACGATCGGGAATTTGTCGACCAGCGTCGCGAGATAGTCGGCAAACCCCTCAGAGGTGAGGGTAAGCCCCTCCCCTTCCAGGTGATACTGCCCGTCGAGGTAGAACTCGGAACTCGCACAGTCGAGCGCCAGAACCACCTCACGCCCCGGTTCATAGCCCGCCGCCACCACCGCCTCGAGGATCAAGTTGAGCGCCTCTTCGGTGTTCTTCACGTTGGGTGCAAAGCCCCCCTCATCGCCCACCGTAGTCGGCATGCCGCGCTTGTCGAGAATTTTCTTGAGGTGGTGGAAGACCTCCGCCCCGCAGCGGAGCGCCTCCCGGAAGGAGGTTGCACCGACCGGCATAATCATGCACTCTTGGATATCGAGGCTGTTGTTGGCGTGCGCTCCCCCGTTGATTACATTCATCATCGGCACTGGCATCACCTTGGGGCCGCTGCCACCCAGGTAGCGGTAGAGCGGCAGTCGCGCCTCTTCCGCAGCCGCTTTGGCTACAGCGAGCGACACCGCCAGAATCGCGTTTGCCCCCAGGCGTGACTTGTCTTCGGTACCGTCGAGTTCGATCATCGTCTTGTCGATGAGCGCTTGATCCTCGGCATCCAACCCGAGGAGCGCTTCACAGATTTCGGTATTGACGTTCTCGACCGCGTTCAACACCCCTTTCCCGAGATAACGCTGGGGGTCCCCGTCGCGCAATTCGAGCGCCTCGCGCGAACCGGTCGAGGCACCCGAAGGGACTGCAGCGCGCCCAAGCACCCCCGACTCCAACAACACGTCCGCTTCGACGGTGGGATTACCGCGCGAATCGAGAATTTCGCGCGCGACGATATCGACGATTGCTGCCATTTGCTTTCTCCTTGAAATCAACCGGCTGATTCGAGCCCCTCGACCACGAGCATGTCGTACTCGGCAACGCCCGCGCGCGCTTCCCGCGCCCGGCGGTAGGTCTCAGACGCGTAAAACTGTTGTGCGACCTCAAAAGAGGGAAATTCGACGACGACCACCCGCACCGGCTGCCACTCCCCCTCAAGGACTGCGAAGCGACCGCCGCGAACGAGAAACCGCCCCCCGTGCTCGGCAACCGCTTGCGCCGACAACTCCCGATAGCGGGCCAGCGCCTCATGGTTGGCGCTGCGGGCCACCACGATCACATATCCCTTCGCCATCACTTCCCTTTCACCGATTGAGCCATTCGTTTTCCAGGAACGGCGTGCGTTTCACCGTCCGGTCAAGCTCCACGAGGGTGCGCAGAAGCTCCTCGAGTCGCGGAATGGGCCAGGCGTTCGGGCCGTCGGAGAGCGCTCTGTCCGGGTCGGGGTGGCACTCCATGAAGAGGCCGGCAATCCCCGCGGCGACCGCTGCGCGTGCAAGCACCGGGACAAACTCCCGCCGCCCGCTCGAACGCCCGTCGCCGCCACCTGGTAGCTGAACTGAATGGGTCGCGTCAAAGACGACCGGACACCCCGTTTCGCGCATCACCGCCAGACCGCGCATATCGACGACGAGGTTATGGTAACCAAAGGAGACGCCGCGCTCGCAGACCAAAATCGTATCGGCACCGCCATTCGCCGCTTTTGCTTTCGCGACGACGTGCTTCATGTCCTCCGGCGCAAGGAACTGCCCCTTCTTGATATTGACCGGCTTGCCGCTCGCGGCGACCGCCTGGATGAAATCGGTCTGGCGGCAGAGAAACGCGGGCGTCTGAAGGAGATCGACCACCTCGGCGGCGGGCTTCACCTCAGCTTCGGTGTGGACATCGGTGACCACCGGCACCCCCACCGTTTCGCGTACTTCGGCAAGGATCTCGAGCCCCTTCGCGATCCCAAGGCCGCGAAACGACTGCACCGAGGTACGGTTGGCTTTGTCGTAGCTCGATTTGTAGATCACCGGGATCCCGACTCGGACGGCGATCTCTTTGATCGCCGCAGCGGTCTCAAGGGCCATCTGGCGCGACTCGATCACACACGGGCCGGCAATCAAAAAGAGGGGGCGATCGAGCCCCACCTCAAAGCCACAGAGCTGCATCACCGCTCCTTTGCCAACAACACCGGACGTCCCGCCCGCTCGCGCGCGGCCAGAGCCGCATGGACAAACGAGGAGAAGAGCGGGTGCCCCGTGCGGGGATTGGAGGTAAATTCAGGGTGAAATTGGCACCCCAAGAACCAGGGGTGAACAGCTCGCGGCAGCTCGACGATCTCGCAGAGATCGGTGCCGGGCGCGCGGCCAGAGACCACCAACCCATGCTGCTCGAGCTCCGGCAAAAGGCGGTTGTTCACCTCATAGCGGTGGCGGTGGCGCTCGATGATCTCCTCTTTGCCGTAGATTTCGTGCGCGAGTGTCCCCGGCGCGATCCGGCAGGGTTGCCCCCCCAGCCGCATCGTCCCCCCGAGGTCGTCGGCGGCGCTTCTGCGGACCAGTTCGCCACTCCGATCCTGCCATTCGGTAATCAGCCCCACCACCGGATGCGCCGTGGTCGGTTCGAACTCGGTCGAATGGGCGTCTGACCAGCCGACGACGTTGCGGGCAAACTCAACAACCGCAAGTTGCATCCCCAGACAGATCCCCAAATAGGGGACCTTCTGCTCGCGGGCGTACTGGATCGCACGGATCTTCCCTTCGGTTCCGCGGCGACCAAAGCCGCCGGGAACGAGAATCGCGTCGAGCTCCTTCAGGAGCCTTTCGCCACCCGCCACCTCGAGATCTTCGGCGTCGATGTAGTGGATGCGAATCTGGCACCGCGCTTTGAGCCCGGCGTGGGTGAGTGCCTCGATGAGCGATTTGTAGGATTCCGTCAGGTCGACATATTTACCGACGAAACCGAGGTCGATCTGCGTCTCAGGGTGGTTGAGCGCCTCGACGATCTCCTGCCACACCCGCAGATTCGCCGGACGCGCCAGAATCCCCAGCTTATGGCAGACGATCTCGTCGAGCATCTGCTCATGAAGGAGCAGCGGAATCCGGTAGATGGTATCGGCGTCGCGCGCCTCGATCACCGCCTCAGGCCGAACGTTGCAAAAAAGCGCAATTTTGCGCCGCTCCTCGGCGGGGATCTCGCGGTCCGCCCGGCAGAGGAGAATATCGGGTTGGATGCCGATTTCGCGCAGCTCCTTCACGGAGTGCTGGGTTGGCTTCGTCTTCAACTCGCCCGCAGTGGCGATGTACGGGAGCAGCGTCAGATGGATGTAGCACGCCCCGTGCGGCCCCAACTCCTGCCCCATCTGGCGGATCGCTTCGAGAAAGGGGAGCGACTCGATGTCGCCCACTGTCCCGCCCACTTCGACGATCGCCACCTCGGCCCCTTCAGCACCCCGGCGGATAAACTGTTTGATCTCGTCGGTAATGTGAGGGATCACCTGGACGGTCTTCCCCAAATATTCGCCGCGCCGCTCTTTGCGGATCACCGACTCGTAGATCTGCCCAGTGGTGAAGTTGTTGCGCCGGCTCATTTTGGCGCTGGTGAACCGCTCATAGTGGCCGAGGTCGAGGTCGGTCTCGGCGCCATCTTCGGTCACAAAGACCTCACCGTGTTGGAACGGGCTCATCGTGCCCGGATCGACGTTGATGTAAGGGTCGAGTTTGAGGTGGGTGACGCGAAGACCACGCGACTCGAGAATCGCGCCGAGCGACGCGGCGGCGATGCCCTTGCCGAGTGAAGAGACGACGCCGCCGGTGACGAAGACATACTTGGTCATAGCGAAAAGGCGCTCACGAAAAGCGCTATTCTACCCGAAACTCAGGTCGCGAGCTCCGGGCGATTCCGGAAATGGTCGAGCGCCTCGGGGTTGGCCAACGCCTCGACATTTTTCACCGGTTCGCCATGGACCACCTGGCGCACCGCGATTTCGACGATCTTGCCACTCTTCGTGCGTGGAATGTCGGGAACCTGGAGCACCTTCGCCGGCACATGGCGGGGTGTGGTATGGGCACGAATCGTCTCCTTGATTTTCTGGATGAGCGGCTCATCCAGCACGAGCCCCTCGCGCAGGCGGACAAAGAGGACCACCCGTTCGTCGTTCTCCCAACGCTGGCCGATGACGAGCGACTCGACCACCTCGTCGAGCTTCTCCACCTGGCGGTAGATTTCGGCTGTGCCGATCCGCACCCCACCGGGGTTGAGGGTGGCGTCCGAACGGCCGTAGATGATGAAGCCCCCGCGGGGTGTCTCTTCGGCGTAGTCACCATGGGTCCACACCCCGGGGAAGCGCTCGAAATAGGCGGCGCGATAGCGCTTGCCGTCGGGGTCGTGCCAAAAGCCAAGCGGCATGGCCGGAAAGGGGCGGGTGCAGACCAACTCCCCCTTTTCGCCCACCACCGGTTGCCCCTCGTCGTTATAGACTGCTACGGCCATCCCGAGCCCTTTGCACTGAATCTCGCCGCGATAGACCGGCAACGTCGGATTACCCAGCACAAAACAGGAGCAGATATCGGTCCCACCAGAGATGGAACTGAGACAGACGTCGCCCTTGATCTGCGCATAGACGTAGTCGAATCCTTCCGGTGCCAAAGGGCTGCCGGTCGACAGGATCGTGCGCAGCGTCCTGAGGTCGTGACTCCTTGCTGGCGCCAAACCCTGTTTCGCTGCAGCGTCAAGAAACTTCGCCGAAGTGCCGAAATGGGTCATCGCCTCCGCGTCAGCGAAATCGAACAAAATTCGCCCCTCGCGGACAAACGGCGAACCGTCGTAGAGCAGCAGCGTCGCCTCGCTCGCCAGGCCACTCGCGAGCCAGTTCCACATCATCCAGCCACAGGTCGTGAAGTAAAAGAGGCGATCACCCGCCCGGACGTCGGTATGGAGCCGATGCTCCTTGAGATGCTGCAGGAGAATCCCTCCCGCACGATGGACGATGCACTTCGGCACCCCCGTCGTTCCTGAGGAGTAGAGGATATAGAGCGGATGGTCAAAGGGGAGCCGCACAAAGGGAACCTCCCGCGCCGCGGCAAAAGGGGTAAGCCACTCCGACCAGGCCACCGCTTGCGGGATCTCGCGCACCGCCGCGGAAAACTCCTCGGGCGGAAGCCCCCCCGAAAGGCTGAGATAGGGCGTCACTACCACCCGTTCGACGCTCGTGAGCCCCTGAACGACCTCCCGCACCTTGCCGCGGATGTCGATCGCTTTGCCGTTGTACCAATAGCCGTCGACCGTAAACAACACCTTCGGCTCGGTCTGACCAAAACGGTCGAGCACCCCTTGCACCCCAAAATCGGGAGAGGCGGAGGTAAAGATCGCCCCGAGACTCGTCGCCGCAAGCATCGCGACGATCGTATGGGGGTGGTTCGGCATATAGGCGGCAACGCGATCGCCCCGCCCGACACCCGCCGCGGCGAGCGCCTGCGCACACTGGGCCACTGCCTCATAAAGCTCCGCCCAGGTCAAGCGGAGCGTCAGCTTCTCCTCACCCCAAAAGATGAGCGCCGGCGTCTCATCGCGCCGTCGCAAGAGGTTCTCAGCGAAGTTAAGGCGCGCCTCGGGAAACCACTGGGCCGAAGTGATCGTCTCCCCTTCGACGAAGACCACCTCCCCGCGCGAACCGATCACCCCGCAATCGTCCCACACTTGCGCCCAAAACGCTTCGGGGTGGTCGATACTCCAGCGATGGAGCGTTGCATAATCGGGTAACGTCACCCCCCACCGCGCCTCAGCGCGACGGGTAAACGCGGTGATTTGTGCCTGCTGGATCCGTTCAGGGCTCGGAGCCCACATCATCGGCCGCTCTTCCATCTCCTTCTCCTTGTGGTGGGTTTGCACTGCCATCAATCGGGATCGATGAGTTTCGCGCGCAACGCGTCGGGAATCGGCACCGACTGACCACTCTTCGGGTTGAACCAAACCACCTTGGCGTAGCCGGTGGCCGAGACCATCTCTTCACCGACGCAGCGCAACTCATAAAAGGTCATCACGCTCGACCGCCCCGGCTCACCGACGAAGAGCTTGACTTCGACCGTCGCCGGGTAGGTTACCGGGCGCAAAAAGGTGCATTCCGCGTTGATGATCACCGGTGCCCCCTCAGTCTCGGGCATCACCCGATACCCCAGGTGCTCAAGCCACTCGACGCGCGCCTGCTCGTAATAGCGGAAATAGACCGTATTATTCACATGGCCATAGGCGTCCATGTCGCCCCAGCGCACTGGGATGCGAGAGACCCACGCAAGCCGCCGCACAGCCCCTTCGTTTTGCTTCGCTTGTTCGCTATCCATACTCCACCCTCTTGTCAGATGACCCTTTTTTTGCCAACATACGCTAGCGTATGGGAACCCATTTTAGCGTAAGGAGCGTGCAGATGGAACGGGAAACGATGGAATTCGACGTCGTGATCGTCGGCGGGGGGCCAGCGGGGCTCGCTGCGGCGATCCGGCTCAAGCAACTCGCTCAGGAACGGGGCGTCGACTGGTCGATCTGCCTCTTGGAAAAAGGGGCGGAACTGGGCGCCCACACCCTTTCGGGTGCCGTGTTCGACGCCCGCGCCCTTGCCGAACTGATCCCCGACTATCGCGAGCGCGGCGCACCGATCGGCACCCCAGTCACCGAAGATCGCTTTCTCTTCCTCACAGAAACGGGCGCCTACAAGACCCCGAACTTTCTTTTGCCCGCCTGTTTCCAAAACCACGGCAACACGATCGTTCGCGCGGGGTTCCTGGTCCAATGGCTCGGCAAAGAGGCTGAAGCGCTCGGCGTCGAGCTCTTCCCCGGTTTTGCCGCCGCCGACCTCCTCTTTGACGATGAGAACCGGGTGATTGGGGTCGTCACCGGCGATATGGGGGTGCAAAAGGATGGCACCCCGGGCCCCAACTACCAACCGGGGATCGCCATTACCGCGCGTTACACCCTCTTTGCGGAGGGGTGTCGTGGGCACCTCGGCAAAAAACTGGAACACCACTATCGGCTGCGCGAGGGACGGGACCCGCAGAAGTACGGAATCGGCATCAAGGAGCTGTGGCGGATCCCGAAAGAGAAGCATCAAGCGGGTCTGGTGATGCACACCGCCGGCTGGCCGCTCGATCCCCACACCTACGGCGGCTCCTTTTGCTACCACCTCGAAGAGGATCTGGTCGCGATCGGCTTTGTCATCGGCCTCGACTACACCAACCCCTACCTCTCCCCCTTTGAGGAGTTTCAGCGCTTCAAAACCCACCCTGCGATCCGTCCGATGCTCGAAGGGGGGGAACGGCTGGCCTACGGCGCACGAGCGCTGACCGCCGGCGGATTGCAATCGCTCCCCAAATTGGTCTTCCCTGGGGGGGCGCTCATCGGTGACGACGCCGGATTCCTCAACGCCTCGCGCATCAAGGGGCTCCACGCTGCGATCAAATCGGGAATGCTCGCCGCTGAAGCGGTTGCCGATGCGCTCGCCGCTGGCCGCGCCCACGACGAACTCACCGCCTACCCGGCGCGCTTCGAAGCAAGCTGGCTCAAAGAGGAACTCTACCGCGCGCGCAACTTCAAGCCGTTGATGCACAAAGGGCTCTATATGGGGTCGCTCCTCTTTGGTATCGACCAGATGGTGTTCCGTGGGAAAGCCCCGTGGACACTCCACCACGCCCAACCCGACCACGCCGCCTTGAAACCTGCGAGCCACTGTCAGCCAATCGCCTATCCCAAGCCAGACGGCAAGATCACCTTCGACCGCCTCTCCTCGGTTTTTCTCTCAAACACCAACCACGACGAGGACCAACCGTGCCACCTGCGCCTCTTGGTGCCCGAGAAGGCGATCGAAGTGAACCTCAAAACCTTCGCCTCACCCGAAAGCCGCTACTGCCCGGCAGGGGTCTATGAGATCGTCGAAGAAAACGGCGCGCCGAGGCTACAGATCAACGCACAAAACTGCGTCCATTGCAAAACGTGCGATATCAAAGACCCCACTCAGAACATCAACTGGGTCACCCCCCAAGGGGGCGAAGGACCGATCTACCAGGGAATGTGACCGGCGCTCACTCCAGAACGCGACGAGCGTTGATCGGCTGTAGCGGCCGGGCGTTGTCGTTTAACAGCTCGCGAAACCGCATCAGTTGCGCTTCGCTCGCGGAAAGTGGCTCCTGCATCACATACCACCGGACCCCCTCCGAACAGGGAGGGGTCGTGAGCGACCCGTTGTAGCGGAAATACCCCTCGCTTCTCGGCAACAAGCCGCGCAGGTCAATCGTCTCGTTACTCACACGCTTGCGCGCCTCCTGCCGATGGGATGGGGCAGCTGCCTTACCCCCTTGCGCGCGCGGTTCCGCTTCCGGAACCCAGCGGAGAATCTGCGTCAGTGCCGGATTCTCATCCCCCGAGCGGAACCAGACGCCGACGACAGCCAACTCCCCTGCAGCGTTGCGATGGACGAAGTGGGCTTCGAGCGGATAGCGGTTCCCACTGTCGGCGTGTTCGCTCGGCGAATGGAAATGGAGATTCACCAGCGCAAAGCTCTGCCCCTCGGCGCGCAGCGTCCATTTCCCCCCGGAGACCGGGAGCACAATCGTATGACCGTTGTCCTCGACGGTGAGCGGCAGCGGCGCCTCGTACTCGAAGGCGAGCGGCCGCAGATCGGTACGCAACACCGCCACGCGGTCGATGTCGATCGGCGACTGGTTCTTCCCAATGCCGCACAGGACATAAGCTTTATCGAGTTTGCCCCACTCTGCCGGCCCACCTTTGCCGTGGTAACTCCAGTGCGCCCCCTCTGCCGCATAAGCGAGCGCTACAGCCCCAACCACCATCGCGCCGGTAAGCCAGCGAAGACCCCACTTCATCACTTTCGCTCCTCTCGATGCTTTGCGAGTAAAATAGCACAAAATCTTAGACCAGGCACGAACTGATGCGCCCACAGACGCGATTCTATCCCCATCCGATCCTTGCCCGTGAAGGGTGGCCCTTCATTGCCCTCACTTTGGTCGTCGCACTCCTCACCACCTTCTGGTGGCAAGCGGGCTCCCTACCCTTCTGGGCGCTCTTTCTCTTTGTCGTCCAATTTTTCCGCGACCCCGCCCGCCCGATTCCCGATACCCCCCACGCGGTGCTCTCCCCCGCTGATGGACGAATTGTCGCGGTTGAACCCACCATCGACCCTTGGCGACAAACCCCCGCACTCAAGGTCAGTGTCTTCATGAACGTCTTCAACGTCCACTCCAACCGAAGTCCTGTGGACGGCGTCGTGGTCGCCCGCTGGTACCATCCCGGGAAATTCCTCAACGCCGCGCTCGATAAAGCGAGTAGCGAAAACGAACGCAACGCCCTCCACCTCAGAACCGACGACGGCGCTGAGCTCACCTGCGTGCAGGTCGCGGGCCTCATTGCCCGCCGGATTCTTTGCTACGTTGCCCCGGGGCAGCGGCTCAGAAGGGGGGAACGCTACGGTTTCATCCGCTTCGGCTCCCGGGTCGATCTCTATCTTCCCCCGGAGAGTCGCGTCTGTGTCACCATCGGCGAAAAGGTGAAGGCGACCACGTCCATCCTCGCCATACTGCCGGCAAGCGCGAGTCAGCAATGATTCCTGACGACGAACGTTGCGAGCACGACCGCACAGCTGCCCCCCGACGGGCGATCTACCTTTTGCCCAACCTGATGACCACCGCCGCCCTCTTCTTCGGGTTCTTTTCGGTCGTCCAGTCGTGGCGGGGAGACCTCTCAGGGGCAGCAATCGCCATCTTCATCGCGATCCTCTTCGACGGCCTCGACGGCCGCTTGGCTCGCCTCACCCATACCCAAAGCGAATTCGGCGCCGAATATGACTCGCTTTCGGATATGGTCTCGTTTGGCGTCGCTCCCGCGGTGTTGGCGCTCGCGACCGCGCTGAACGCCCTTGGAAAACTCGGCTGGATTCTCGCGTTTGTCTATTGCGCCGCGGCAGCGCTGCGCCTCGCGCGATTCAACGTCAACCATTCGGCGGTGAGCAAAAACTACTTCCAGGGTCTCCCGAGTCCTGCGGCTGCGGCGCTGGTGGCGAGCTTCGTTTGGCTTGCCACAGACCTCTCGTGGCCGACAACGACGACCGCCATCTGGTGCGCGGTGATCACCCTGTTCGCCGGCGTCAGCATGGTCAGCAACATCCTCTTCTGGAGCGGAAAAGCGATCGACCTGCGCCGCTCGGTTCCCTTCCTCACTGCAGCAGGCGTCGCGCTCGTCTTTGCCTTCATCTCCTTCTACCCGCCCGGCCTTCTCTTTGCCCTCACCTTGCTCTACGCATCAAGCGGGTATCTGCTCGCCCTTTGGCGGTGGTGGAAAAAACGGCAACCTCTTGTCAAAACCGAAAAAGGTGGGTAGATTTACGTTATGGTCACGCATACCCTCCCCTCTCGCACGCGCAATATCCTTCTTCGGGCAGGACTCCTGCTCGGCCCCCTCCTGCGCCTTGCGCGCTAATACGATTCCGCTCCCTCCCCTGTTGGCCCCTGTTTCTAACCCCTCTCAAGGATGCAACTTCACGTGAGCGAGGAACCCATGAAAGAGCCATTGATCATTTTCGACACCACCTTGCGCGACGGCGAACAGAGCCCAGGCGCGTCGATGACCCAAGAGGAGAAGGTTCGCATCGCGAAACAGCTCGAACGGCTCCGCGTCGACGTCATTGAAGCGGGTTTTGCCGCCGCAAGCCCGGGAGATTTCGCCGCTGTCCGGGCAGTCGCGCAGACGATCAAAGAGAGCACCGTCTGCTCACTCGCGCGCGCCAACGAAAAGGATATTGCCGCAGCAGGCGAAGCGATCGCCCCTGCAGAGCGCAAGCGGATCCACACCTTCATCGCGACGAGCCCAATCCATATGGAGAAGAAGCTCAGGATGACCCCGGAGCAGGTGCTCGAACAGGCGGTGAAAGCGATCGGCTGGGCACGCCGCTACACCGATGATATTGAATTCTCAGCAGAAGATGCCGGCCGCTCGGAGATCGACTTCCTCTGCCGCATCTTTGAAGCGGTGATTCAGGCGGGAGCAACGACGATCAACGTCCCCGACACCGTCGGCTATGCGCTCCCCCATCAATTCGGCGAGCGGATCCGTACGCTGATCGAGCGAATCCCCAACTCGGATAAGGTGATCTGGTCGGTCCACTGCCACAACGACCTCGGCTTGGCCGTGGCCAACTCGCTTGCGGCGGTGCTTGCGGGGGCGCGGCAAGTCGAATGCACGATCAATGGCCTCGGGGAGCGCGCAGGCAACGCGGCGCTCGAAGAGATCGTGATGGCGGTCCGCACCCGTCAGGATGTCTTCCCGTGCGACACCCGGATCGACACCCGCCAGATCGTCCCCGCATCGAAGCTCGTGTCGCAGATCACTGGCTTTCCGGTGCAGCCGAACAAAGCGATCGTCGGCGCGAACGCCTTTGCCCACGAGTCGGGCATCCACCAGGATGGGGTGTTGAAACACCGCGAGACGTACGAGATCATGCGCGCCGAAGATGTGGGCTGGAGCGCGAACAAGATTGTGCTTGGCAAGCACTCGGGGCGTAACGCCTTCAAGACGCGGCTTGCGGAACTGGGCATCACCTTCACGAGCGAAGAGCAGCTCAACCACGCCTTTGCCCGCTTCAAAGAGCTTGCCGACAAGAAGCACGAAATCTTTGACGAAGACCTCATCGCCTTGATGAGCGAAGAGGGGGTGGCGAGCGGCCAGGAGGTCGAACGCTACCGGCTGGTCTCCAGCTGCGTCCACAGTGAAACGGGCGAGTTACCGCGGGCGCGGCTGGTGATCGCGATCGACGGCGAAGAGCATACGGTGGAGAGCGACGGTTCGGGCCCCGTTGACGCCGCCTTCAAAGCGATCGAACGGCTGGTGGCAAGCGGTAGTGAGCTCCTCCTCTACTCGGTAAACGCCATTACCCAAGGGACCGACGCGCAAGGCGAGGTGACCGTGCGGCTCAGTAAAGAGGGGCGTATCGTCAATGGTCAAGGCGCTGATACCGACATCATCGTCGCCTCGATCAAAGCCTACTTGAATGCGCTCAATAAGCTCCTCGCCCAACAGGAGCGAATCAGTCCTCAGGTCTAGTTTTTTCTCGTGGGCGGCGGGGGAAAAAGCGGGCAACCCGCACCACCGCCGCAAAAAGGAGCAGCGTCAAAAGCACCTCGACCGCCGCGAGCTCCCGTACCGGTGGTGGTTCGAAGATCCGGGTTGCCCCTTCAAGGAGATAAAAACCGCACCAGAGCGCCGTCCACTGGTAGGTCTTGAGCCTCCCCCGCCACAACCCCGGCAACAGCAACGCGAGCGGCAAGCTCTTTGCGATCAACCAGGAGCCCCCCGGGCGAAGCGGCGCCCAGACGCTCTCCCACGCCACACACCAGAGGGCAAGAAGAAACGCGACCCCCGTCGCGAACGCTACCCACCGCCGCACGCGCTTATGCCTCCTTGGGCCACACTTCGACGACCGTGACGCGCGGCGTCACCAGGCGAATCCGTCCGGGCTGAAACCGTTCGACGCTGGTGCGGTAGAGTGCCGGCTCAAAGACCAACCACCACGCCCCTTCGAGATGGTCCAACCGCGGGAGCGCAACCGTTTGTTGGGGAAAAAAGGGGAGCCAGCGCTCAAGCAGTATTCCGATCTGCCGCTCTCCCGCTTTCCGATCCGGGGGAACCCACAAGAGATTGACCGTCGCAGCGATTGGCGCCAAGGTCTGCAGCCCCACCACGGTGCCGTCGCCTCTTTTCTGACACCAGCGCACCACGCCCAACAACCACCGTGCCACTGGCCCCTTTTGCGCCCCCGCCATGCGGAGCGCGACAATTTCACCCTCCCCCACTTCACTTTGGTCAGTAGGTAGTAGGAGGCGTACCCCTAAGGCATAGTCGGCAACGTCGAGCACGGTCGTCGAAACGTACTCCGGTAGCCCACCAACGCCCAAAGCCGCAACACCCTCCCATCCGACGACGATGAGCGCCGATTCGTGAACGGCGTGGCGAAAAAGTCGTCGCACCCCGCCCTGCAAACGCTCTGAGAGCGCCAAAAGGAGCCACCCCCAACCCTGGTTGGGTGCGCTCTCGCGCTCACGTTGCAACCCATGTTGGGCCAACCGTTCAATCTGTCGCTTACATTCGGTGAAATCGAACCAATAGAGCGGGGACTCCTCTTCGCCCTCCTCCCCCCAACGGATGAGCCGAACCGAGTGACCTTTCGCGATTCCCCAAACAGGCAACTCAGATGAAGAGGCAGAAAGATCCGGGTGAGAAAGAGGATCGTGCTCCGCAGGGGTGAGGGTGACGGTCGAGGGGAGCGCCGCAAGCGCCATCCAGGTCTCCATTCGCTGAGGGAGCGGCCAACTGGGGTCCCCCCCAAGGGTCAGCGCGAGCGCTGACGCGGCGACCCCTTCAATCCTTCCCCCTCGTTCTTCGGCAGAGGCGACAGCCGCAGACAACCACGAGGACCAGAAGCGCTCCTCTAAGGAACACCGAGCCACCCAGGCATACGCCACCACCCATGCACCCGCGTCAACCTGTGCCGCAGCGTCGGTAAAGCGATCAAGGCGGGCCAGCCATGTGTCGGCAAGTGCTTTGACCGCTTCGCAATCCCAAGAAACCGCTCGCCCCCGCCATTCGGGAAAGTAGTCGACAATCCGCTCCGAAAACCACCGCGGAAAAAGCGTCACCGGGGTAGCGGCAGCCTCCTCACGCATCACTCCTCCACAACGCAACGCTCGAGGCCACACGGGGCAAAGAGTTCGCGGAGCGCTGCCCCCGGGTCGCCCGCACGCATGAACGCCTCACCGACGAGGAACGCCGGTACTCCTGCCGCCCAGAGGCGCGCGACGTCACCTGTCGTCGTGATCCCCGATTCGGCCACTGGGATGCGATCGGCGGGATAGCGGGGTAACAGAGTGAGCGTTGTCTCGAGCGCCACCTCAAAGGTACGGAGGTTGCGGTTATTGACCCCGATGAGGGGTGTCGGCAAAGCCAACGCGCGTTCAAACTCGGCGGCGTCGTGTACTTCGACCAGTACATCAAGCCCGAGCTCCCCCGCCAACACGGCGAGATCGGAGAGCGCCGAGTCCTCCAACGCCGCAACGATCAACAAAATCGCGTCTGCCCCAATCGCTGCCGCCTCCCAGACCTGCCACGGGTCAACGATAAAGTCCTTACGCAAAACCGGGAGAGAGACCGCCGCGCGGGCGGCCTGCAAAAAAGCATTGCTCCCCTGAAAAAAGCGCACGTCGGTCAACACCGAGAGGCACGCCGCACCCGCCACCTCGTAACTGTGGGCAATCGCCACCGGGTCAAAGGGATCGCGCAAAACCCCCTTCGAGGGGCTCGCCCGTTTCACCTCGGCAATCACCGCGGGGATCTTCTTGGCGCGACGTGCGGCGATCGCCCGAACGAAACCGCGGGGGGGATCGGCGCGCAGCCGCTCCTCGGCTGCCGCACGCATCGCGCGATCGGGCGTGCGGGCACGACCCGCCGCCACCTCCTCCCGTTTGGTGGCGAGAATCGCCGCGAGAATATCGGGAAGAGTCACCGTCACGCTCCCACTGACGCAAGCCGGTTCGTCACGGCGACAAACGCCTCCATCTTCGCGAGCGCCGCCCCGCTTGCGATCAACTCCTGGGCAAGCGCCACCCCTTCGGCAATCGACGCGACCCGGTTTGCGGCATAGAGCGCCACCCCGGCGTTCAACACCACGACATCGCGCGCGGGCCCCGGTTCGTTGGCGAGGACTTGGCGAACGATTGCCGCAGAGGTTGCGGCGTCGTCGACGCGGAAGTGGCGGCTCGATGCCATCGGCAAACCAAAATCCTCCGGGTGGATCCGATATTCCCGAATGCGCCCCTCTTTGAGTTCACCCACGAGCGTCTCCGCCCCCAGCGTCACCTCGTCGAGACCATCCAGACCATGGACGACCACGACGTGGTGCGCCCCCAGCCGCTCCATCACCCGAACGCAGATGCCGACGAGATCGGGATGGAAGACTCCCAAGAGGCTATTGGGCGCTTGCGCCGGATTGGTCAGCGGCCCCAAAATATTGAAGATCGTCCGCACCCCCATCTCTCTGCGCACCGGCATCACATTCTTCATCGCGAGGTGGTGGAGCGGCGCAAACATGAATCCCACCCCCGTCTCGGCGATGCACTGCGCGACCGCGTCCGGTGTCAGGTCGACACGCGCCCCTAAGGCCTCCAGGAGATCGGCACTTCCCGACTTCGACGACACCGAGCGGTTCCCGTGTTTCGCCACCCGCGCGCCCCCGGCAGCAGCGACAAATGCGGTTGTTGTCGAGATGTTGAAGGTGTGTGCGCCGTCACCCCCGGTGCCCACCACATCGAGGAGATGGTCGTGCGGCCCCGGGACATCGACCTTGGTCGCGAGTTCCCGCATCACTTGCGCAGCGGCGGCAATTTCGCCGATCGTCTCCTTTTTCACCCGAAGGCCGGTGAGAATCGCCGCGATCATCACCGGCGATACCTCCCCCGCCATGATCTGCCGCATCAGAGACAACATCTCGTCGTGGAAGATCTCGCGATGTTCGATCAACCGCTGCAACGCTTGCTGTGGTGTGATCACCCTACACCTCCCTTCTTTCAGGCAACATCGGCACGCGGCGCATAGCGCACGAGAAAATTCTTCAGCATCGCGTGACCATGCTCCGTGAGAATCGACTCCGGATGAAACTGCACCCCCTCGACCGGCCATTCGCGATGGCGTAACCCCATGATCTCGCCGTCCTCAGTCCAGGCAGTGATCTCGAGCACCTCGGGCAAGGTCTCGCGCTCCACCGCGAGCGAATGGTAGCGGGTGCAGACCACGGGGTTGGGTAGCCCCGCAAAGAGCCCTTCACCCCGATGATAAACCGGCGACGTCTTCCCGTGCATGATCTGGCGCGCATGGACCACCTTCCCGCCAAACGCCTCACCGATCGCCTGATGGCCAAGACAAACCCCTAAAATCGGAATTTTGCCCGCAAAGGCGCGAATCGCCGCGACACTCACCCCCGCCTGAGCAGGAGAACAGGGACCCGGCGAGATAACTAGATAACTCGGGGCGAGCGCAGCGATGTCATTGAGCGTCACTTCGTCGTTGCGGACGACCTTGACGAAAGCCCCCAGTTCGCCAAAATATTGCACCAAGTTCCAGGTGAAGCTATCGTAATTGTCGATCATCAAGAGCATCAGCGCTTCCCCTTAGCGCACCGCGCGCAACCGCTCCTCGAGTTTCGCCGCCGGGAGATACCCCCCAATGCGCGACCCATCCTTGAGAAAGAGGGTCGGCGTCCCGCCAATCCCCAGTTTCTGGCCGAGCTGAAGGTTGCGCTCAATGACGCTGGTGTCGCAGTTTGCCGGAGGAGCCGGTGGCGCTTTGCCATCGACCATCCACGCCCGCCACGTCTCCGCCGGGTTAGCCGAACAGAGGATCCGTCGCGCCTTTTCGGTCGAATCGGCGCCGAGAATCGGGTAGAGAAAGAGGTACTGCGTGGTATTGGTTACCTGCTGCAGATCTTTCGCCAACCGTTTGCAGAAACCGCAGTTCGGGTCTTCAAAAGAGGCAAAAATTCGCGAACCGTCCCCACTCTTGATCACGATCGCATCGTTGAGCGGCAGGGTGGAGAAATCGATCTTCGCGAGTGCCTCTTGTCGTTTCTCGGTCAGATTTTCCCGCGTCTTCGCGTCGATGATCGAGCCCACGACAATATGGCTCACCTGCTCATTGGTATAGACCAGTTCGCCGTTTTTTAAAACCACCTCGTAGAGCCCGGCAAGCGGCGCCGGCGCGACTGAACGGACCGCATCCTCACCCAACAACGCGTTGACCGTGGCCCGCACCTTGGCTTCTGCCCCATTTTCAGCATGAAGTGGCACACTTTGGCACGCAAGCACCACCCACGCGATCGCAACCCCTTTTTTCATCATGATCCGCTTGCTCCGAGACTCATCCGATAACATAACTTTACCATTGGGCGAGTGTCGCATAACGGATCAACCGCCGTTTGACGATCGGCAGGTGATCAACCCACGACATCCCCCAGTTGCGCAGCAGCCGGATTGGGCTTGCGTCGACTGCAAAACCCTTCGCGAGCCAATCGGTCACGGTTTGGAGCAATAGGGGCTCCTCACGCCGCCGCTGGGCATAGCGTGCCAAAAGGACCGGATCCCCGGGATCCCTTCCCAAGCTCGCCGGCCCGATCTCCTCAGCGAGCACCGCCGCGTCGTTGAACCCCAGATTAATCCCATGCCCCGAAAGCGGATGAATCCCGTGGGCAGCGTCACCAATAATCATCACTCTTTTCGCGGTTACCCGGTCACAGCGCATGAGCGAGAGAGGAAACATCTGCGGAGGTGTGAGCAACGTGAGCGAACCCAGCACCCTTTCACCCGCCTCCGCGACAGTTCGCGCGAAATCGTTCGGCTTCATCGCGATCAGAGTCTGGGCATGATCCTCAGGGGTGGACCAGACGATCGAAACGCGATGACCTGGCAACGGTAAATAGGCTAAAACCCCGTCACGACGGAACCACTGATAAGCAGTGGCATCATGTTCCTTTTCGGTGACAAAATTGGCAACCACCGCGCTGTGCCCGTACGGGAAATTTTCGGCTTGGATGCCAGCAAACTGTCGCACCCACGACTGCCGCCCTTCGGCCCCAACTACCAAGCGCGTCTGCCAACTCCGCCCATCTTGCGTCGTAAGGATCACCCCATCCCATCGCACCTCTGCACCTTGCAACGTCGCACCTGCCGACGTCGCACAAGTCACGGTCTCACAATCGGCCAGCGCACGCCAAATCGCCGACCGAAGCGATTCGGCCTCACCAATCACCGCAAGGTAAGGAAGTGCCGCTTCGCTGGCAGCAAAGGCAACCACACCGGCACGATCCCCTTTCACCACCATGCGGGCAACCGGTTGGGTCCGCTCGGATGGCAGCGGAACCGCCAGTCGTTCAAGCCACCCCCAAGGGCGAGGGGCATAGGCATAAATGCGCGGCTGCCAGAAAGCGTCGTCCGCGGGAGGAGAAGGCGGCGGCGGGGAGGGTTCGATCAACAAAACCCGCCACCCTGCGTTGCCGAGTGCCAACGCCAAGGAAGACCCCGCGAGTCCGCCCCCATTGATGACGATGTCATAATCGATCACGCTCATTCTTCGCTCGCCTGCTTTGCGAAGGTCTATTTTCGCACGCTTTTGAAGCTGGGTGGATCGGTATGGGTTTGGGGCAGGATGGAGGTTCCTGAAGGTGGAGGAGTAGTGCGCGAAGGAGGGCACCTTCAGCCCGTTTTGAGCCAATGCAAGTTCGAGTGAAGTCGTTCGGTTTGACTTCTTGGTTCTTTGGTGGTTGTGGGTGTTGGGTGTGTGGAGGTGGTGTGGTGGTTGGTGTTTTGTGGTGCGCCCCCTGTTTTGGGGTGCGCGTCTTGTGTGCGGTGTTTGCGGTGTTTCGTGTGGGTGTTTGGTTTGGTTTGTGGT